>JAUNUL010000001.1:4496-28414 GCA_030538175.1 Propionibacteriaceae bacterium
GCCGCAGCCAGCGGCGATCACGGGTGCCAGCGCCAGGGAGCCGAGGAGCGACGTGCCCGACATTGGGCCACGCGACAAGAACACGATGCTGAGTGTCGACAGCAAGCTGAGGGCCACGATGGTCAGACCGATGGGAGCGTGCCAGGCGAACAGGACAGCTGCCCGCGCCCGCACCGCAACGGTGACGAGGTCGCTGGCACGTCGTCGCCTTGCCTCGTGCCAGGCCGCCCAGGCCGCGATCAACGGGCCGGTGAACAGGACAGCCGCCGCAGCGACGAAACCCGCGCTCTGCCACGTTCGGAGGTCCCGCCAGTCCGTCGGGAGGCTGAGCACGCCAAGCACCTGCACCAGGACCACCGCCGCCCCCACCACGGCGTCCTGGGTGCGCAGCTTCACGCGTCGGCCCCGGCGAAGAACGAATAGGCCGACTCCGCTCGCTCGGTGAGCGAGAGGTCTGCCTCCTGACGTCCGTGGTCCAGGAAGGCCTGGGTCGTGCCGGTGAACCTCATCGTTCCCCTGAGCAACACCGCCACATGGTCGGCGACGGTGGTCAGGTCATCGACCTGATGGGTGGAGATCAGAGTCGTGCGGTCGGCGCGGACGCGGTCGAGATGGCGACGGATGCGGGATCGCTGATGGGGATCGAGCCCGGCGGTCGGTTCGTCGAGAAGGAGAATTCTCGGATCGTGCACCAAGGCGGACGCGATCCCGACCCGTCGGAGTTGGCCTCCGGATAGCCGGACTGTCTGCTCCCGTCGCTGATCAATCAGGTCGACGGTGCTGAGGGCATCTTCGACCTGCTGAATGGAGGCTCGACCATCGAGGCCTTTCAGCCACGCTGCGTAATGCACCTGTTCCTGCACGGTGAAGCCCGGTATGGCGGAAATCTGTTGCGGAACCCACCCCACCTCGCGGCGCCACTGCGCCAATTCACGTTTGGCGCGGGTCGAAAGGCCCTGCCACTCAATGGTTCCCGATCTGGGAAAAAGTGCTGATGCGCCCAACGCCAGGAGCGTCGACTTTCCCGCACCATTCGGTCCAAGCAACACAGTCGTCCCCTGTGGTGCCGTCCACGTCAGGTTCTGAAAGAGCCTTCTTTTTCTCAGGTGCGAGAAGTCGACGTTACAGAATTGCATCAATTCTTCTCGCTGATTCTTGAGGGAGTGAACTTTCGCCCGCAAAGACGAAACTCGAAAGTTCATGCCGCTTGGGGGTGGAAAACCTACCAAGGATCCCTTATTGAGGAGAAATATCCTCCTGCCTGATTCGGAACCTTCGGATTGACAACCGAACGGGTCCTGGCAGCACCGCCTCCGTAGTCGCCGAACCTGCGCACCCAAAGCCGAATGGGTTGCGACGCTGTCGTGAGCGGCCAATCGAGCGCACTGTTGGTCGGGTGGGCCCTTCTAGCTGATCTCAACGAGCAAGTGAATCCGGTCACGGTCCTTGATGTCGACGACCGTGGCGATCTGTGAGCCGGGTTCGCGGACGAAGGCCACGGTTCTCGGCAACAGGATTGGCTTGCGGAACCACACCCGACTGGCGTGTTGGATCGGCAGGTCACGGCCGAAGGCAGCGAGCGTCCGGGCAAAGCTCCACATCCCGTGCGCGATGGCCCTCGGGAAACCCAGCGCGCGGGCGGTCCATGGGTGCAGGTGGATCGGGTTCACATCGCCGGAGAGGGCGGCGTACTGCCGGCCGAGATCCGCGGGCAGTCGCCAGCGCGCGGAGGGCGGGGTGGTGGGGGGTGCTGGTGGCGTCGGCCCGGGGTCGGCCACGTTGTCGCCGTGACCTCGGTGCAGATAGGTGCTGCGTGAGGACCACGCCAGCGTCCCGATCAGGTGCACTTCGGTGATCAGATCGACCGCGGTGCCTTTGGGGTGCGGTCGCAGGTTCGCGGCGTGGACGGTGACGTCCGGATAGTCGTCGGCGTACAACGGTCGAAGCTGGGTGATCTCGTTGTCGATGTGGACCAGTCCCGCGAGGGGGAGTGGGAAGTCGGCCGCGCCAAGCAGCTTCGCCTGCAGTGGGAAGCCGAGCAGGTGGGGATAGGCCGGCGGCAGCACATCGTTGACCGCGAACCCGGTCAGCTGCTGGTACGCCAGCAGGTTCCCCCGATCGATCTCCGTTCGCCGCAATCGCAGGGCCGTCGCCGGGAGATTGTCGGCCCGCCCACGCAGCGGCGTACGCAGCGTGCCCCGCAGAAGCTCACGCGCAGGTGTCGGCGGGGCGGGGAGGTCGATCAACTCGGGCCGCTGGTCGAGGTGGCCGTCGGAGCCCTCGCCCTGCTCCGGGGTGCGGGGACCCCCATCCGGATGGTCGGTCATGACTCAGGCTCCGATCAGGCTCTGGCCGCAGATGCGCAGTACTTGGCCGGTGATGGCCTGGCTGCCTGGCTGGGCGAGGAACGCGAGCGTCTCGGCGACGTCGGCCGGCTGGCCACCCTGTTGGAGGGAATTGAGGCGGCGGCCGATCTCGCGAGGCGCCAGCGGCATGCGGGCGGTCATCTCGGTTTCGATGAAGCCGGGGGCGACGGCGTTGATCGTGATGCCTCGATCGGCGATCAGTGGAGCGGTGGCTTCGACGAGGCCGATCACCCCAGCCTTGGAGGCGGCATAGTTGGTCTGCCCGCGGGCACCGGCGATGCCGTTCTGTGAGGACAGGCAGAGGATCCGCGCCCCGTCGGTGAGCCCTTCACCGGTCGCCGGGGCGAGCAGGGCGGCGTTGATCGCGAGCATCGCGCTGAGGTTCACGTCGATCACCTGGTCCCACTTGGCGTCGTCCATGTTGACCAGGAGCTTGTCGCGGGTGATCCCGGCGTTGTGGACCACGATGTCGAGGCGCTGATGGCGGGCGAGACAGTGATCCAGGATCTGTTGGCCGGCGCTGGGGTCGGTGATATCCAGCGGGAGCGCGGTGCCGTGCACGGCGTTCACGACCTTGGCCAGGGACTCGCCAGCCGCGGGCACATCAACCCCGACAACAGTGGCGCCGTCGCGGGCCAGGACCTCCACGATCGCGGCACCGATGCCGCGCGCGGCGCCGGTCACCACCGCTACCTGGCCGGTCAGCGGTCGTGCCCGATCCTGGGCGCGTGGTGCCGATGCGTCGATACGCAGGACCTGGCCGGACACATAGGCCGAACGTCCGGACAGGAAGAACTCCGTCGCATTGGCAACCGAGGCCGGGTCGGTTTCGATGGCAGCGAAAACCAGGTTGGCCGTTGCGCCCGCGCGCAACTCCTTGCCGAGCGACCGGATGATCCCCGTGAGCGCCTGCTGGGTCGCCACCGCGGTCGGGTCAGTGAGAGTACGCGGGTCTGTGCCGATCAGCACGACGCGGGCATTCGGCAGGAGGCGCTTGACGGCAGGGGCCGCGATCTCCCGAAAGGCGCCCAGCGACTTCGGGTCACGCAACGCGCTGAGGTCGAGCACGAGCCCCCCGAGCTGCGGTGGTGCGTGGTTCGCTGATGGCTGCGTGGTCTCGTCGGGCCCCTCGACCTCGATCTGCAGGTGATGCAGGCGGTCGAGCAGGCTCGGCAGGAAGCCCCCATCGGCGCTGACTGCGCCGCCCGCATCGATGGCGGCGACCAGAACGGGCTCGTCGCACAGGGGATCAGTCAGCGAGAAGCGCCGCAGTGTCACCGGACGCGGCAGTCCGAGCCGCTTGGCCACGAGCTTGCCGAAACCCGTGGACACGAGCTGGCCATAGGGATCGGTTGGGCCGTCGGTGGCGCTGTGCTGGTCGGTCCGGCGTACGCGATTGCCGCTCATCGCGCCGCCTCCAGGATCGCCGCGACGCCGAGCCCGCCGGCAGCGCACACGCTGACCAACGCACGGCCACCGTTGGTATCGAGCCACTTCGCAGTGGTCGCCAGGATGCGGGCACCGGTGGCGGCGAACGGATGGCCGGCCGCCACCGAACCACCGTGCGGGTTGACGCGGCTGCGGTCGATGGCACCGAGCGGGGCATCGAGGCCGAGCTTGTCCGCGCACCACTCGGCGGACTCCCAGGCCTTCAACAGGGCCAGCGGTGTGGAGGCGAACGCCTCGTGGATCTCATAGAGATCGAAATCCTGCAGGGTCAGGCCGTTGCGCTCCAACAGCCGCGCCACCGCATAGGCCGGCGCCATGAGCATGCCCTCGTTGCCGCCGACGAAGTCGACCGCGGCGGTCTCGGCGTCGACGAACCAGGCACGCGGGGCCAAATTGTGCGCGGTCGCCCACTCCTCGGAGGCCAGCAGCACCGTGGCGGCGCCATCGGTCAGCGGGGTCGAGTTGCCGGCGGTCAGGGTCGGGTCGCCGAGCTCCTTGCCGAAGACCGGCTTCAGCTCTGCCAGCTTTTCCACGGACGTATCCGGGCGCAGGTTGGTGTCCCGGGTCAGGCCGAGGAAGGGGGTCACCAGATCGGTGAAGAAGCCGTCGTCCCACGCGCGGGCCAGGTGGTGGTGGCTCGCGGCGGCCACCTCGTCCTGTTCGGTGCGGGTGATGTTCCAGTGCTTGTTGATGAGCGCCATGTGCTCGCCCATGCTGAGCCCGGTGCGTGCCTCGGCGGCGGCCGGCACGACGGGCGCGAGATGCTCGGGGCGGAACCGCGCGAGGATCTGCAGGCGCTGCACCGGCGTCTTTGCCCGGTTCAAATCGAGCAGGATCCGGCGCAGCCCCTCGCTCACGGCGATCGGGGCATCGGACGCGGAATCCGCGCCGCCAGAGATGCCCACATCGATGGTGCCGAGCGCGATCTTGTTGGCCACGGCGATGGTTGCCTGCATGCCGGTCGCACAGGCCTGCTGGATGTCATAGGCGGGGGTGTGGGGGTCGAGGGCAGTGCCCAAGACCGCTTCCCGGGTCAGGTTGAAGTCGCGGGTGTGCTTCATCACTGACCCGGCGACGACCTCGCCGATGCGCTGGCCGCCCAATCCAAACCGGGCGATCAGGCCATCGAGGGCAGCGGTGAGCAGGTCCTGCGTAGAGGCGCGGGCATAAGTGCCACCCGAGCGGGCAAAGGGCGTGCGGTTGCCGCCGAGGACGGCGACACGGCGAACAGCGTTGGTCATGGTCGCTCCGGTGTTGGGATTCGGAAACAGCGGGCACACCCGCAGTCTCCAATCTATCCGATACTTTCAGTATCTGAAACGGTGCGTACCTGATATTTTTGACCGCGGTGGAGCGGGTTCCGCCGTCTAGTCGAGGGGGTGCTCGGGCATGGGTGAGGGCGGCGGGTTCGGTGCTGATCCGATCTCGGGTGAAGCGTCCGTCGCGGAGGGCGTCGTCGACGAAGCGGGTGCTGCCGGGCAGGTCGCCGATGGGCGTACGCTGCGCTGGCAGCAACACAATGCCGACCGCCGCGCCCTGCTGGTGGATGCCTCCCTCAAAGCCATCCGAGCCCACGGTGCAGGAGTCTCGATGGATCAGATTGCTGCCCAGGCAGGCACGTCGAAGACAGTGATCTATCGGCACTTCACGGACCGGGCTGGTCTCTATCGGGCGGTCGCGGACAAGGTCGGGCGACGCATTGAGCGTTCGCTGCGTGAGGCCATCGCGAGCGTGGAGCGGCCGACCCGCCCCGGCCTGGCCGCGGTCGTCGAGGCTTATCTGGCGCTCATGGAAGGCGATGCGGAGGTCTATCGCTTCGTGGTGCGCCCCCCTGCCCTGGGCGGTGAGGTGGCGGAGCGCGAGGTGTTCAGCATCACCGACCGCGCCGCCGGGGTGCTGCTCGCATGGCTGGCCACCGAGATGGGGGAGCGGCGCGCGCGGGTCTGGTCGGTTGCCATCGCCGGGGCGGTGCACAGTTGCGCTGATCGGTGGCTGGCCGAGCCGGTCCGTTGGCCACGGACCGAGCTGGTTCACGAACTCGTTGAGTTTGCCTGGGTGGGGTTGGGGCCCCCGGGGCAGGCCGGGCAGAGCCTCGCCTTGGGTGAGCAGGGTCTGGCCGAAAGGCGAGGAGTGAGTGGACGCTCGGTTACGAAAAGATGACATAATGAAGCTCGGGACTCGCGAAAGACGGCCGGGCTGTGGCAGTGTGTCTCAGTTCCGGTCCGAGACGGGCTTCCGGATTGACCGGGCGGGCCCTCCCGCCTAGGCTGGGAGGGCGCTGTTGCCTGCGTGCTCCTCGGACGGAGCAGGGGCGCGCTCGTCGGGTCGGATCGCTTGAGGTTTCTTGAGTTGCTGATTGCTGCGGGGGCAGCAGTGCGCCACAAGACCCATATCCATCCGGAGCCCTAACTACATGACGTCCTCCCTCGAGGCCCCCCCGCAGGTCGCAGTCGACGACCTCGGTTCGCCCGAAGCCTTCCTCCAGGCCATCGACCAAACCATCAAGTATTTCAACGACGGTGACATCGTCACCGGCACCGTTGTGAAAGTGGACCGTGATGAGGTCCTCCTCGACATCGGTTACAAGACCGAAGGTGTCATTCCTTCCAAGGAACTCTCCATCAAGCACGATGTGGACCCGTTCGACGTGGTCCAGGTCGGCGATGAGATCGAGGCCCTGGTTCAGCAGAAGGAAGACAAGGAAGGTCGTCTGATCCTGTCCAAGAAGCGGGCTCAATATGAGCGCGCCTGGGGCACGATCGAGAAGATCAAGGAAGAGGACGGCGTCGTCACCGGCAAGGTCATCGAGGTTGTCAAGGGCGGTCTGATCATCGACATCGGCCTGCGCGGCTTCCTCCCGGCCTCCCTGGTCGAGATGCGTCGTGTGCGGGACCTCCAGCCCTATGTGGGCCAGGAGCTCGAGGCCAAGATCATTGAGCTGGACAAGAACCGCAACAACGTGGTCCTGTCCCGCCGTGCGTGGCTCGAGCAGACCCAGTCCGAGGTGCGTCACAACTTCCTCACCCAGCTCCAGAAGGGCCAGATCCGCAAGGGTGTCGTGTCCTCCATCGTCAACTTCGGCGCCTTCGTCGATCTCGGCGGTGTCGACGGCCTCGTGCACGTCTCCGAGCTGTCCTGGAAGCACATCGACCACCCGTCCGAGGTTGTCGAGGTCGGCACCGAGGTCACCGTCGAGGTGCTCTCGGTCGAGATGGATCGCGAGCGCGTCTCGCTGTCGCTGAAGGCCACGCAGGAAGATCCGTGGCAGGCGTTCGCCCGTCTGCACCAGATCGGCCAGATCGTGCCCGGCAAGGTCACCAAGCTGGTTCCGTTCGGTGCGTTCGTGCGCGTCGGCGAGGGCATCGAGGGCCTGGTCCACGTGTCCGAGCTTGCTGAGCGTCACGTCGAGATCCCCGAGCAGGTTGTGGCCGTTGGCGACGACCGCATGGTCAAGGTCATCGACATCGACCTCGAGCGTCGCCGCGTCTCCCTGTCGCTCAAGCAGGCCAACGAGGGTGTCGACGTCGCCGCAATCGACTTCGACCCCGCGCTGTACGGCATGCAGGCGTCCTACGACGAGCAGGGCAACTACATCTACCCCGAGGGCTTCGATCCCGAGACGAACGACTGGAAGGAAGGCTTCGAAGAGCAGCGCGCTGCTTGGGAGGCCCAGTACGCCCAGGCGCACGCTCTGTGGGAGGCCCACAAGGCTCAGGTCGAGACCGCAGAGACCGCAGACCGCGAGGCTGCAGTCGAGGCCGGCACCGGCTACTCCACCGAGGTTGAGTCCGAGGGTTCGCTCGCTTCCGACGAGTCGCTGCAGGCGCTGCGCGACAAGCTCGCCGGTAGCTGATCACACCCGCCTCACAAGGCCCGTCCCCGTTGGGGGGCGGGCCTTGTGGTCATAATGGAGCCATGGCCAGAATTGCGTTGACCGGCGGCATCGCTTCCGGGAAGTCGTTCGTCGCAGACCAACTGCGCGAGCACGGAGCGATCATCATCGACTCAGATGTGTTGGCGCGCGAGGTGGTGGAGCCTGGCACCCCCGGCCTCGCCGCCATCGTGGAGCGGTTCGGGCCGGAGATCCTTACCAAGAAGGGCACGCTGGACCGGCCGAAGCTGGGCTCGATCATCTTCTCCGACGACGATGCCCGAGCAGATCTCAACGCCATCGTGCATCCGCTGGTGCGAGAACGCTCAATGGAGTTGGAGGCCGAAGCGCCCGAGGGCGCCATCGTGGTGCACGTCATCCCGCTGCTGGTGGAGACAGGCTTGGACAAGAACTTCGAGGAGATCATCGTCGTGGACGTGCCCCGCAAGGTGCAGGTCAAACGGTTGATGCATCGCAACGACCTCAGCATGGAGGAGGCCCGCAAACGTGTGCGGGCACAGGCCACGCGGGTTGAGCGGCGCGCGGTGGCCACCCACGTGATCGACAACGATCAGGACCCCGCCTCCACCGTGCGCCAGGTGGAGAAGCTCTGGGCGAAGCTGAGCGGCTAAGCCAGGTTGTCTTCGCCCCACGGCGGGCAGCTGCAGATGAGGTTGCGATCCCCGTAGGCGTTGTCGATGCGGCCCACCGCCGGCCAGTACTTGTCGACGCGGAATGCGCCCACTGGGAAGCAGCCCTGCTCCCGGGTGTAGGGGCGATCCCACTCCGCGACGAGGTCCTCCACGGTGTGCGGCGCTCTCCTGAGCGGCGATTCGTCCGCGGCGACCTCGCCGTCGATGACCTGCTGTGCCTCCCGTGCGATGTCGAGCATGGCCGCGACGAACCGGTCCAGTTCCTGGAGCGGCTCAGACTCGGTAGGCTCGATCATCAGCGTTCCTGCAACTGGGAAGCTCATGGTGGGGGCGTGGAAGCCGTGATCGATGAGGCGTTTTGCCACGTCGTCGACCGTCACGCCCGCCTTGGCCCAACCCCGAGGATCCACGATGCACTCGTGGGCCACCCGGCCGTGCGCGCCGGTGTAGAGGATGGGGTAGGCCTCGGCCAGGCGGCTGGCCAGATAGTTGGCTGACAGGATGGCGACCTTCGTGGCCTGAGTGAGCCCTGCGCCGCCCATCAGCAGGATGTAGGCCCAGGAGATCAACAGGATCGACGCGGAGCCGTGCTGGGCCGCCGACACCGCGCCGGCCTCGCCGGTCTGCGGATCCGACGGCAGGTGCGGCACCAGGTGGCTCTTCACGCCGATGGGGCCCATGCCCGGGCCGCCGCCTCCGTGCGGAATGGCGAAGGTCTTGTGCAGATTCAGGTGGCTGACGTCGCCGCCGATGTCGCCGGGGCGCACGAGGCCCACCATGGCGTTGAGGTTGGCCCCGTCGATGTAGACCTGCCCGCCGTACTGGTGGGTGATGTCGCAGACCTCGCGCACCGTCTCCTCGAACACGCCGTGGGTGGAGGGGTACGTGATCATCACGGCGGCGAGGCGCTCACCGGCCTCGGCAGCCTTGGCGCGGTAATCCTCGACGTCGATCTCGCCCTCGGCGGTGGCCTTCACCGCCACCACCTTCATGCCGGCCATCTGGGCGGACGCGGGGTTGGTGCCGTGCGCGGAGGTGGGGATGAGGCACACATCGCGCTCTTCGCCGTTGGCCCGGTGGTAGGCGGCGATGGTGAGCAGTCCCGCGTACTCGCCCTGAGCGCCCGAGTTGGGCTGCATGGAGAACGCGTCGTAGCCCGTGATCTCGCATAGCTTGGCGTCGAGATCTGCCACCAGCTCCTGGTAGCCGCGTGTCTGGTGCGCGGGGGCGTAGGGGTGCAGCGCGGAGAAGCCGGGCCAGCTGAGCGGCCGCATCTCGACGGCGGCGTTGAGCTTCATGGTGCAGGAACCGAGCGGGATCATGGCGCGGTCGAGCGCCAAGTCTCGATCTGCGAGCCGGCGCATGTAGCGCATCATCTCGGATTCGGCCCGGTTCAGGTGGAACACCGGGTGGGTGAGGTACTCGGTCTCGCGCAGCAGCTCGTCCGGGAGCGCCGGCACCGCGGTGAGGCCGGGCCGCTCGTCGATGCCGAACGCGTCGAGCACGCGGGCGATGATCTCCAGATCCGTGGTCTCGTCCACGGAGATGCCCACCTTGTGGCGGCCGATGCGGCGCAGGTTGATGCCCCGCTGTTCCGCGGCCGCGAGGATGCCCGCTTGGCCCACGCCGACGTCGACCGTGATGGTGTCGAAGAAGGCATCCGGCTCGACGGTGGCGCCGTCGCTCCGGAGCGCCGCGGCGAGGGTGGCGGCCATGAGGTGCGTGCGCTGCGCGATGGCGCGCAGCCCCTTGGGGCCGTGGAACACGGCGTAGAAGGATGCCATGACGGCGAGCAGCGCCTGCGCTGTGCAGACGTTCGAGGTCGCCTTCTCGCGGCGGATGTGCTGCTCGCGGGTTTGGAGGGCGAGCCGGTAGGCGCGGTTGCCCGCGGCGTCCTTCGAGACACCGACGAGCCGGCCGGGCATGGCGCGCTTCAACTCGTCGCGGCAGGCCATGAAGGCGGCGTGGGGGCCGCCAAAGCCCATGGGCACGCCGAAGCGCTGCGCGGAGCCAATGGCGATATCGGCGCCCATGGAGCCGGGATCCTTGATGAGGCACAGTGCCAGCAGATCCGTGGCGACTACGGCGATGCCGCCGCTCTCGCGCACGGCGATGCACTCCTCGGTGAGGTCGCGAACGTGGCCAAAGCTGCCGGGGTGGGCGAAGATCGCGCCGAAGAAGTCGTCTGCGAGGAACTCCTCCACGGGCCCTTGGACAAGTTCGATGCCCAGCGGCTTCGCACGCGTGGCGAGCACGGCCAGAGTCTGCGGGTGCAGGTCATCTGCCGCGAAGAATCGATCCGACTTCGACTTCGCCGTCCGCTTGGCCATCGCCATGGCCTCTGCGGCAGCGGTGGCCTCGTCGAGCAGGCTGGCGTTGGCCAGCGGCAGGCCGGTGAGATCCGCGACCATCGTCTGGAAGTTCAGCAGCGCCTCGAGGCGCCCTTGGGAGATCTCCGGCTGGTACGGCGTGTAGGCCGTGTACCACGCGGGGTTCTCGAACACGTTGCGCTGGATCACCGGGGGAGTGACCGTGCCGTAGTAGCCCTGCCCGATGAGCGAGGTCATCACCGTGTTCTTGGCGGCGACCTCGCGGAGCCGGGCCGTCATCTGGTGCTCGTTGAGCGGCTCCCAGCCCAAGGGCTCCGTCTGGCGCAGACCACCCGGTACCGCCTGTTCGATCAGCTCGTCCAGCGAGCCCACCCCGATGGCCTCCAACATCGAGGCCATCTCGATCTTGCTGGGGCCGATGTGGCGGAGGTTGGCGAAATCGTCGGGATCGAAATCGGTGAGTTCCCAGGTGGTCATGGCGTCCTTCAGCCGATCATGGAGCGGTAGGCGTCCTCGTCCATCAGCGCAGCGGCCGCGGCGGGATCCGTGGGCTGGATCTTGACGAACCAGGTCTCCATGGCCGTGTCAGGGTTCACGGATTCCGGCGCGTCGGCGAGGGTCTCGTTGACCTCGGTGATTTCGCCGTCGTAGGGGGCGTTGACGCCGGAGACGGCCTTGGCGGAGTCGATGCCCACGACCTCCTCACCGGCGGTGACGCTCGTGCCGACGTCCGGCAGGTCGATGAAGACGATGTCGCCGAGCTCGGAGGCGGCGAAATCCGTGATGCCGACGGCGAATGTCTCGGTGTCGACCCATTCGTGTTCTTCGGTGAACTTGATCATGAGAGGCTCCTTAGCGCTTGTAGTTGTGGGGGACGAAGGGGAGTTCGGTGACGGTCATGGGGAGGGCCTTGCCGCGGACCTGGGTGTAGAACGTGCTGCCGACGGAGGCCTCTGCCGGTACGAAGCCCATGGCGATGGGGCCGCCGACGGTGGCGCCGAAGCCGCCTGAGGTGATGATGCCGACCCCACTGGTGCAGGCCTCATCGGCGAACAGGGGAGAGCCTTCCCGGGCGAGCGCGCGGCCTTCGGGGCGGAGCCCGACGCGTCGGCGCTCGGCACCGTTGTCCAGTTGCGGGAGGATCACGTCGGCGCCGGGGAAGCCGCCCGCGCGCGACCCGCCAGTGCGGCGCACCTTGGGGATGGCCCAGGAGATGTCGGCCTCCACCGGGGTGATGGATTCGGAGAGCTCGTGGCCGTAAAGGCACATGCCCGCCTCGAGGCGCAACGAGTCGCGGGCGCCCAGGCCAGCCGGCTCCACGCCGTCGATGGCCAGGAGTGCCCGCGCGAACTGTTCCGCCCGATCGTTGGGCAGCGAGATCTCGAAGCCGTCCTCGCCCGTGTACCCGGATCTCGAGACCCACACATCGCCGAGGACGTGGCTGTCCATGAACACCATGCCCCGCACCTCGGGGATGAGGGTGGCAAGCGCATCCTCCGCGCCGGGGCCTTGCAGAGCGAGCAGCGCCCGATCCGTGAGGTGCTCGACGCGCACACCGCCCAGCGCCCGCAGCACCTCGAGATCCACATCAGTGCGGGCTGCGTTGAGGACGAGGAAGAAGCGGTCCCCGTGGTGGGCGAACATCAGGTCGTCGGTCACGCCGCCGCTGGGTGTGGTCAGCAGCCCGTAGCGCTGGCGGCCATCCTCCAGCCCGGCGACGCTGGCGGGGATGACGCTCTCCAGCGCCGCCGCAGCATCCGCCATGTCTCCCGTGAGTGGGTGGATCAGCACCTGACCCATGTGGGACACATCGAACAGCGACGCCGCCTCGCGGGTGTGTTGGTGTTCCTTCAAGCCGCCCGCGAACTGCACTGGCAGCTCCCATCCGGCGAAGTCAACGAGCTTTCCGCCCAGCTCAGTGTGGAGAGCATGCAGCGCGGTGGTCTTCATCGACGAACCCTTTCCAAGACTCCAAACCAGCGTAGAGCACGGGTCGTCGGCGCGCCGGGGCACGGGAAGATAAGGGCTAACCCTCCTCGATCCTGGAGACGAAGTGTCCCGGTGCTACCTCGTCAAGCGGCCCGTAGCGCTCGCGGTTGGGTAGCGCGAGGCTCTGCCTCCTGGCCTCCCGCTGTTCCTTGGCCAGAGCCGGGTCCATGACGGGGGCCGCGGCCAGCAGGCGTTGCGTGTACGGGTGGCGTGGGTCGTCGAAGAGCGCCTGGGTATCGGCCAACTCCACGATCCGCCCCCGGTGCATCACCGCTACCCGGTCTGCGATGTGGCGCACCACCCCCAGATCGTGGCTGATGAAGAGGTAGGTGAGATGGAACTCCTCCTGCAGGCTGGCCAGCAGCCTGAGGATCTGGGCCTGGATGGACAGATCCAGAGCAGAGACGGGCTCATCACAGACGATGAACTCCGGACGCACGGCGATGGCGCGCGCAATCCCGATGCGCTGCCGCTGGCCGCCGCTGAAGGCCCTCGGGTACTTCTCCTGCTCGGTGCCGGAGATTCCGACATGGTCCAGCACCTCACGGGCCCTGGCCTCTGGGTCAGTGATGGACGTGAGGAGCTGGAGGGGTTCCAGGACGTGTTCCAGCGCCGTGCGCCGTGGGTTGAGCGCTGAGAATGGATCCTGGAAGATGACCTGCATCTGCCGCAGGCTGGCCCGGTGCTCCTCCCGCGAGAGCGAAGCAAGCGAGGTGCCGCGGTAGAGGATGTCGCCAGCCGTGGGCTGTTCCATCTGCAGCAGGCAGCGACCCAGAGTGGTCTTTCCGCTCCCGGATTCACCAACCAGTCCCAGCGTTTCCCCGGCGCGGACCTGCAGCGTCACGTCGTCGACGGCACGCACCGTGCCGCCCGGCCGGCCGAAGCGGCCCCGCAGTGGAAACTCCTTTGACAGGTTGCGGGCTTCCAGGAGCACCTCAGACATGATTCGCCTCCGCCGGCACCAGAGACCAGTGGTTGGGCCCGTGCTCCACACGGACGGCGTCATCTGCGAGCCAGCCCGCCTCAACCCTCGGTGCCTCGGCGGTGGAGCCGGGCATGGAGGCCAGCAGTGCACGGGTGTAGGGATGGTGGGCACGGTTGAACAGCGCCTCCACAGGTGCCTCCTCGACGACGCGGCCCTGGCACATCACCGAGACATGGTCGCAGAATCCAGCCACCACCCCGAGGTCGTGGGTGACCAGCGCCACCGAGAGGTTCTCCTCACGCCGCAGATCTGTGAGGAGGTCGAGGATCTGCGCCTGCACGGTGACATCCAGCGCGGTGGTGGGTTCGTCTGCGATGAGCACAGCCGGCCTGGCCAGCAAAGCCATGGCGATCATCACTCGCTGGCGCATGCCGCCAGATAGTTCGTGGGGGTACTGGTTGAACCGCCGTTCAGGCTCGGGGATCCCCACGCGCTCCAGCGCTTCGACGGCGAGCGTGCGGGCACGCGTGCCCCGCACCTTCTGCCAGCGGCCAATCACCTCCACCAGGTGGAAACCGATGCGACGCACGGGATTCATTGACGTCATCGGGTCCTGGAACACCATCGCAGCAGCGGGTCTGCGCCCACGGGTGCGGGTGCTCAGGTCCATTCCGTCCACCTCACTGTGGGCCCAGGACCATTGGGCGGTGCGGGGGAGAATGCCCATGATGGAGCGCATCAGGAGGGTCTTGCCGCTGCCCGACTCGCCCACCACACCGGCGATGGCACCGCGTTCGACGGCGAAGTCCACGTCGCGCAGAGCACGGAACGTGTCTCCGTTGGCGAGGGTGAAGGAGACGTTGAGGCCCTTCACCTCCAGAGCGGCGCTCATGCGGACTCCTTGTCTTTGGCTTCGCGGACGGCGTTGCCCAGAGTGGAAACGCTCAGGATCGTCGCCATGATGAGCAGCCCCGGGATGACCGCGAGGTGGGGCAGCCTCTGAAGGTCGCCCTGCGCCGTCTGGAGGAGGCTTCCCCAGGACGCCATGGGAGCCTGGACGCCCACGCCCAGGAAGCTGAGGGACGCCTCGGTCATCATGGCGGAGGCGAGTGAGGCTGTGGCGGCCACCATGATGGTGGGGAGAATCTGCGGCAGGATGTGGCGCACCACGATGCGTGGCTTGGGCAGATCGATGAAGGATGCGTACTGCACGAAGGTGCGCTCTCGAACGGACAGGGTTTCGGCGCGAACGAGCCGGGCCGTGCTCATCCAGGAGAAGGCGCCGATGACCACGATGATGGTGATGATTCCGGGCTTGAGGAAGACACTCACCACGATGATGAGCACCATCCACGGGATGGAGGACAGCAGGTCCACCAGCCGCATGAGCGCCACGTCGACGAACTTGTGGGAATAGCCAGCGAGGAGTCCCACCAGCGTGCCGATGAGCGTGGCAGCGGCCATGGCCAGGAAACCCACGAGCAGCGAGATGCGCCCACCGAAGACCACCCTGGCGAGGTAGTCACGCCCCAGCGCGTCGGTCCCGAAGAGGTGTTCGGCGCTGGGCGGGGAACTCATGGAGTCCAAATCGATGGCTGTCGGATCGAGCGGCGTGAAGGGGGCGATGACGCTCAGGACGATCACCAACCCCAGGAAGATGGCCGCCGCCAGAGCGCCCGGTTTGCGCAGCACGGTCCGTAGCCTCATGAGGCCACCTGCAGCCGGACGCGCGGATCCACGAGGACGTACAACAGGTCAGCGATCAGGTTTCCGACGATCACCAGCGTGGCCGACAGGAGAAGGATGGCCAGGATGACCGGATAGTCCAGCGACTTGGTGCCGGACAGGAAGTATGGGCCTACGCCGGGCCAGCTGAAGATGGACTCGGTGATGATCGCTCCGGTCACCAGCATGGGCAACGCCAAGCCGATCTGGGTCACCACAGGGATCAGGACGTTGCGGCTCACGTGCTTGCGGAAGATCTCCCAGCGGCTGGCACCGAACGCCCGCTGAACAGTGACATAGTCCTCGTCGAGTTGGGCCACCGTCGAGGACCGCACGTAGCGCGTCAGATCTGGGGCGTAGGCGAGGGTGAGGACGAGGTAGGGCATGACGAAGTGGCGCAGGAAATCGACGGGATCGCCTTCCTTGCCCACTGAGTACATACCGATGATGGGGAACCAGCCCAGTTGGTAGCCGAAGAGGTAGATCAGCAGCAGCGCCACCCAGAACGGGGGAGTGGCCAGGCCGATGGAGCTGAGCGAGTCGATGATGCGGTCGATCCAGCCGCCGCGGTTGGCGCCGGCCCAGAGGCCGAGTCCGACGGCCAGCACCAGCGCAGTGATGTAGGCGGGCACCACCAGCCACATCGAGTTGGGGATGCGCACCGCGAGGTCCTTGCTGATGCTGGACTGGCTCACGATGGAGGTCCCGAGATCACCGGAGAGCACGTTGCCCAGCCACCGGAAGTACTGCATGGGCAGTGGGTCGTCCAGCCCGTAGCGTCGGCGGATGTTGTCGATGGCGGCCTGGGACATGTTCGGGTTGGTGAGCGTGTCAATCACGTCATACGGCGCGATCTGGATCATGGCGAACACGATCACGCTCACGACCAGCAGCATCGGTATGACGATCAGTAACCGGCGCAGGATGTAGGCGAACATGTAGTGCTTTCGTCAATGGGGGGCACGCAGCGCGCGCCCCCCACATCGGCTAGGGGTGGACTTACTTCTCAGACAGCTTTCCGAAGTCCTGCAGAGTGTAGATGGGCACGGGGGTGGCTTCCTCAACGCCCGTGATCCGATCGTTGACTGCGAGGAGCTTCAGGTTGTCACCCAGCGGGAACATGACCGCGTCGTCGGCGATCTGGGCCTGCAGCTTCGCGTAGGCCGCCTTGCGCTCCTCCGTCGTCTTGACCTGGGCACCCTCGTCAAAGAGAGCATCGGTGGCGGGGTTGCTGTAGGCGAAGTAGTTGGCGCCAGCGCCAGAGCGGTAGAGCGCGGAGTAGGAATCCGGATCCGGGCCCATGATGTAGCCACCGAGGAAGAGGTCGTAGCTGGATGCCGCGCCCTTCTCGATTTCGGCGTAGACGGCCGCGCCCTCGACACCTGCAAGTTCGATGGTGATACCAGCGGCCTGCGCCTGCTGCTGGATGAGGGTTGCCTGCGTGGTCTGGGCCGGGTCGTTGCCGGCGTAGGCCAGGGTCAGCTTGACGTTGTTCGCGCCGGCATCAGCGAGGAGCTGCTTGGCCTTCTCGACGTCCTGGTCATAGTGCTCCACGTCCTCGGTGGCGAACACGTTGGAGGGCGGCAGGATGCTGTAGGCAGGCTCGTAGTTCGCTGCGTCGAGCCAGCTGGCCCGCAGGATGTCGTCGCGGTTGAGGGAGTAGAACAGTGCCTGACGCGTGGCCAGATCCGTCACCTTCGCGGTCACCACGCCGAGGTAGGCCACACGGCCTTCAGGGTAGGGCGTCACCGTGACGGGGGAGTTCTCGAGATCCGGCACCTGCTGAGGTGTCACGAACGAGGCATCGAGCTCGCCGGTCTGGAGGCCGGCCTTGACGGTGTCGGCGTTGGAGACGATGCGCAGGGTGAGGTTCTTGATGTTCGGAGCGTCACCGTGGTAGTTCTCGTTGGCCTCGAAACGGAGGTACTGGCCGCGCTCGTACTGAGTCAGCTTGTAGGGCCCTGAGCCCACGGCGATGGGGTCCAGTTCCGCACCGCTCAGATCAGCGTCCGCGTAGACGTGCTCCGGGATGATGTAGTTCTCAAACGCGAGGTTTGCGATGGCGGCAGCCGAATAGCTGGGCAGATCGAACCGGACGGTGAGGTCGTCGACCTTCGTGGCCGTGATGGGTGCGTCGCCAACCCACAGGGCGTCCGAGTTGCCGTTCTCCGGCTTCGCCTTCTCCGTGTAGGTGAAGACCACGTCGTCCGCGGTGAGGGCCTCGCCGTCGCTCCACTTGAGGCCATCCTGCAGCTTCACCGTAACCGACAGGCCATCGTCCGAGGGCTCGATGCTCTCGGCGAGGTCATTGGTGGTGGTGCCATCGGCGTTGAGATGGGCCAGCGGGGAGTAGGCGATATTGACCGTGGTCAGGCCCCATCGGTCGTTGGCGTTGATGGGGTTGGTGGAGGTGGGGTCTCCGCTGATGCCGTAGACGAACGTGTCGGTGCCGGCCGAACCCGTGGGCTCGGCTGCTCCGCCGGCGGTGGGGCTCGAGGTGGGGTCTGCGGCAGGGGGCGCGTCAACCGACTGTGGTGCGGAGCACCCGGCCATGAGTAACGCTCCTGTGACTGCGATGGCAAGGAGTGGTAGGCGGGTCATGGTTGTCCTTCCGTTGGGTCCGCACCGGGCGTGTGCCCGTTCGTCAGGAGGTAACCCGCTGGCGGCCCGCGAAAGTCCGCCGTTCGCTCTCGGCGAAACCGCTACTTGGAGGCTTCGATCATCCCGCGCAGTTCCTTCTTCAGATCTGCGATCTCGTCGCGGTGGCGGGCAGCCATCTCGAACTGCAGTTCTGCGGCGGCCTGGTGCATCTGGGACGTGAGGTCCTCGATGAGCGTGGCCAACTCCTCCTGCGCCATGGCGGAGGCATCGAGCCCGCGACCCTTGCGGCGGCCACCCGACGACGCTTCCTCAAGGAGCTCCGTGGTATCTGCGTCCTCGCGGGCCAGCATCTCCGAGACGTCGCCGATGCGCTTGCGCAACGGCTGCGGATCAATGCCGTGCTCGGTGTTGTAGGCGACCTGAACGGCCCGGCGTCGGTTCGTCTCCTCAATGGCCGCCGCCATCGACGGCGTGATCTTGTCTGCGTACATGTGCACCTGGCCGGCGACATTTCGGGCCGCGCGACCGATGGTCTGGATGAGGGACCGCTCTGAGCGGAGGAAGCCCTCCTTGTCTGCGTCCAGGATGGCGACCAGCGACACCTCGGGGAGGTCTAGGCCTTCGCGCAGGAGGTTGATGCCCACCAGCACGTCGTACTCGCCCAGCCGCAACTCCCGCAGCAGTTCGATGCGGCGGATGGTGTCGATGTCTGAGTGCAGGTACCGGGTGCGGATGCCGTGGTCCATCAGGTAATCCGTCAGATCCTCGGCCATCTTCTTGGTGAGCGTGGTGACGAGCACACGTTCGTTGCGCTCCACCCGCAGCTTGACCTCCGCCATCAGGTCGTCGATCTGCCCGCGTGTGGGCTTCAGGATCACCTCCGGATCCACCAGGCCGGTGGGGCGGATGATCTGCTCCACCACGCCGTCGGCCCTGTCCATCTCATACGGCCCGGGCGTGGCGGACAGGTACACCGTCTGGCCGATCCGGTCCACGAACTCGTCGAACTTCAGCGGCCGGTTGTCGATGGCGCTCGGCAGCCGGAAGCCGTGCTCCACGAGCGTGCGCTTGCGGGAGGCGTCGCCCTCATACATGCCGCCGATCTGCGGGATGGTGACGTGGGATTCGTCCACCACCAGCACGAAATCCTCCGGGAAGTAATCCAGCAGACACGACGGCGCAGAGCCTGGGCCGCGCCCGTCGATGTGGCGGGAGTAGTTCTCGATGCCGGAGCAGGTGCCGATTTGGCGCATCATCTCGATGTCGTAATGGGTGCGCATCCGGAGGCGCTGGGCCTCAAGGAGCTTGCCCTCCGCCTCGAACTCCGCCAGCCGCTCCGCGAGCTCCACCTCAATGCCCGCGATGGCTCGCTCCATCCGATCCGAGCCGGCCGAGTAGTGCGTGGCGGGGAAGATGTAGGCCTCTGTCTCCTCTTCACGGATCACCGCTCCCGTGAGGGGGTGCATCGTGACGATGCGCTCCACCTCGTCGCCGAAGAACTCGATGCGCAGCGCGTTCTCCTCATACATGGGGAACACCTCCAGGGTGTCGCCCTTCACGCGGAAGGTGCCGCGGCCCCCGCCGATGTCGTTGCGGGCGTACTGGATGTCCACGAGGTGGCGCAGCAGCATGCTCCGGTCGTACTCGTCGCCCACTCGGAGCGTGACGCGCTGCTCCAGGTACTCCTCGGGCGTACCGAGGCCGTAGATGGCCGACACGGTGGCCACGACGATGCAATCTCGCCGGGTGAGGAGCGACGACGTGGCGGCGTGGCGCATCCGCTCGACCTCCTCGTTGAGGGAGGAATCCTTCTCGATGTAGGTATCCGTCTGCGGGAGGTAGGCCTCTGGTTGGTAGTAGTCGTAGTAGGAGACGAAGTACTCGATGGCGTTGTTGGGCATGAGGTCGCGCAGCTCGTTGGCGAACTGTGCGGCAAGCGTCTTGTTGGGCTGCATCACCAGCATGGGGCGCTGCAGCCGCTCGGCCAGCCAAGCCACCGTCGCGGTCTTGCCCGTGCCCGTGGCGCCCAGCAGGACGACGTCTTGCTCACCCGCGTCGATGCGCTTCTCGAGTTCAGCGATGGCTGTGGGCTGATCACCTGATGGGGTGAACTCTGAGATGACCTCGAGGGGGGCCACCTGACGCTGCAGCTCTTCGATCGGACGCATGCGGACCAGCGTAGTCGCGCGCCCGGACAAAGCGTCAGGACGTCGGGTCTGCGAGGCAGAAGGTCTTGGCTGGCTCAGTGTAGGACCAGGGCAGTTCCTCAACGGCGCACTCGAAGGTGCTGCTGTCTTCGACCTTGGAGATCTTGAAGTGAGCGGAACCGCAATCCGCGATCTCGAACATGGCGTTGCTCTCCACCTCGTTGTAGCACTGACCCGGCTGGAAGTTGGGGATCATGCAGGCCACGGTCGCCCCGCCCCGGCGGGTGCTGACGGAGTACTCGGTGGCGTTGGGGTCGCACTCGCCGGTTTGGCTGCTGACGCTGACCACCTTCATCGAGAACTGCGAAGTGTCGTCGCACTCCACTTCCTTGTGGTCGACGTTGTTCTCGCTGTCGCCGCTCATGACCAGACAGTTACCCGCCTCCATGCCAGCCTTGGCCTGGATCGACTGCCAGATCCCGAAGCCGGCAACCGCCAGGATGACGGCGATGGACGCCAGCCGCTTGCCCCAAGCCGACTTCTTCTTGGGCTCGGGCTCGAGCGCCGGCTCGCCTTGCGGCTGCCCGTAGGGCGGTGGCGGGAAGGACTCATTCTGCTGAGGGAACTGTGCAGGATCAGGCTGGGGCTGCTGCGGATCGGGGTTCTGCGACATGGTGTCTCCTTGCTCGGTCGGCCCGAACGCTAGCAGGGGAGGGGGCCACAACGCCGCACGGGGTGGCGCGTCTCAGGAGCCATCGGTGTGCTCGTCGTCGGAGCGGTAGATGCGGCTGGATTCGACGCCGCGCATCAGCCAGGCCAGCAGATCTGCGGCGGGGCCGTGGAACGCGGCAGGATCAGCCGCCCTCCCGACGGTGCCCTCATAGCCCTCGTCGGCAACGAGACGCAGCGGGGGATAGTCGTCGCGGTGCCCGATGCGCTCCACGTGGAACTGCAACAGAGCCAAGGCCACGCTCGGGGTGAGCTGCGCCGGGTTGAAGGAACCGTCCAGATCGAAGTGATGCAACACCACCTCGCTGAGCCGGGCGTGCGGGATGTGTTTGGCGGGGATGTGGTAGCCGTCGCGCAGGCGGATCTGCCGCTCGTCGCCCTCCAATGCGGAGAGCAACTCCTGCAGCTCGCTGGCGCTGGTGTCGAGGCTGATCTGCAGTTCAAGGCCGCCGGAGATGGCGCCCAACTCGATGGCGTGATGGTCTTCGTGCCGCGACCCGTACAGCTCGCGCTGCACGCCGTCGTGCAATTCGCCAATCACCCGCACCATCGCCCGGGCGCCTTCCACGAGATGAGAAGCCACGTGGCTGCGAGACCACCCGGACAGCCCGGTGGCCACGGCCCAATCCTCATCCGAGTAGCCGATGGTCGTACCCAGAAGGAGCGACGTGTGCTCGCGCACCTCGCTCACCACATCGCCAAAGGGCAGGCGGTTGATCGGCATGTGACACAAACTAGCAAAGACGTACCATTGCGGGCGTGAATGATCGGCTCATTGTGCGCGGCGCGCGCGTACACAACCTCAAGAATGTCTCCATCGACCTGCCCCGGGACTCGCTGATCGTGTTCACCGGGCTCAGCGGGTCGGGCAAGTCATCGTTGGCATTCGACACGATCTTCGCCGAGGGGCAGCGGCGCTACGTCGAATCGCTGTCTGCCTACGCCCGCATGTTCCTGGGCCAGATGGACAAGCCGGATGTGGACTTCATTGAGGGTCTCTCACCCTCGGTGTCGATCGACCAGAAGTCGACGTCGCGCAACCCACGCTCGACCGTGGGCACCATCACGGAGGTCTACGACTACCTTCGCCTCCTGTTCGCCCGCATCGGCATCCCGCACTGCGAGGTGTGCGGCGCGGTGATCGGCAAGCAGACCCCGCAGCAAATCGTCGATCGGCTGATGAGCGAGGAGGAGGGCACCCGCTTCCAGATCCTCGCGCCGCTCGTCCGCGGTCGAAAGGGCGAGCACGCCGAACTGTTCCGCCAGCTCATCGGCGACGGCTACTCCCGCGTGCGCATCGACGGCGAGACCTATCAGCTGACCGAGCTCCCGAAGGTCGCCAAGACCTACAAGCACGACATTGATGCCGTGGTGGACCGCGCCGTCGTGCGCCCGAACGCGAAGCAGCGCATCACCGAATCCGTGGAGACGGCGCTGGCATTGGCCGGCGGCGTGGTCACCATCGACTTCGTTGACCGCCCTGCGGACGACCCGGAGCGCGAGCGTCGCTTCTCCGAGAAGATGGGCTGCCCCAACGAGCACGACGTCAACATCGACGAGCTGGAGCCGCGCCAGTTCTCCTTCAACGGACCTTGGGGTGCGTGCCCGGATTGCTCGGGCCTGGGCACGCTGCTGGACCCGGATCCGGAACTGATCATCCCCAACGAGGACCTCTCCATCGAGGACGGCGCCATCGCACCGTGGACCACCCCCACCATCCGCAGCCACTACGCGCGCGTGCTGGAATCGTTGGGCGAGGAGCACGGCTTCTCGCCCACGATCCCGTGGAAGGACCTCTCCGCAGGCGCCAAGAAGCTGCTCCTGCACGGGGCCAAGGGCAACGTGGTGGTCAAGTACCGCAACCGCTTCGGCCGGGTGCGCTCCTTCTCCCAGAAGTACGAAGGCATCATCCCGTTCATCCGCCGCCGCCACGATGAGGCCGAGACCGACGCGGCCCGCGACCGCTGGGGCGGCTACATGCGCGAGATCAACTGCGCAGCCTGCGATGGTGCTCGGCTCAAGCCGTCCACCCTCGCTGTCACGGTGCACGACCGCAACATCTCCGAGTTGGCGGATCTCTCGATCGGTGAGGCTGCCAAGTTCCTGGGCGAACTGGAGCTCACGGAGCGCGAGGCGGCCATCGCGGAGCGGCTCATCAAGGAGATCAACCTGCGCCTGCGGTTCCTCCTCGACGTGGGTCTCGACTATCTGACCCTCTCGCGCGCCGCGGGCACCCTCTCCGGCGGCGAGGCGCAGCGCATCCGGCTGGCCACGCAGATCGGCTCGGGCCTCGTGGGCGTGCTGTACGTGCTCGACGAGCCCAGCATCGGCCTCCACCAACGCGACAACCTGAGGCTCATCGAGACCCTCCATCGCCTGCGCGATCTGGGCAACACCCTCATCGTCGTCGAGCACGACGAAGACACCATCCGCTCTGCCGACTGGGCCGTGGACATCGGCCCCGGCGCCGGCGAGGGCGGCGGCGAGATCGTCGTCAGCGGCCCCGTCAAGGAGTTGCTCGAACACCCGGAGTCCAAGACCGGCGCCTACCTGTCCGGGCGGCTGGAGATCCCTGTACCTGCAGTGCGCCGACCCGGCAACGGGCTGAAGCTGCAGATCAAGGGTGCGCGGGAACACAACCTGCGCGGCATCGACGTCGACTTCAACCTGGGCCAGTTCATCGCCGTGACCGGCGTCTCCGGCTCCGGCAAGTCCTCACTGGTCAACTCGATCCTCTACACGGCCGCGGCCAAGCACATCTACGGCGCCAAGGCGGTGCCTGGCCGCCACAAGTCCATCGAGGGCCTGGAGAACATCGACAAGGTCATCTCCGTGGACCAGTCACCCATCGGCCGCACCCCGCGCTCGAACCCCGCCACCTACACCGGCGTGTTCGACAAGGTGCGTGCACTGTTCGCCAAGACGCCCGAGGCCAAGGTTCGCGGCTACATGCCGGGCCGCTTCTCGTTCAACGTCAAGGGCGGGCGCTGCGAGCACTGCATGGGCGACGGCACCATCAAGATCGAGATGAACTTCCTGCCAGACGTCTACGTGCCGTGCGAGGTGTGCCACGGGGCCCGCTACAACCGCGAGACGCTCGAGGTGCACTACAAGGGCAAGACCATCGCCGAGG
>JAUNUL010000352.1 GCA_030538175.1 Propionibacteriaceae bacterium
GATGAGGTTGAGGAGTCGGACAAGGCCTGAGCCTCCGGTCCCTCAACAGACCAATGGCCCGTCCCCGTCGTGGGGGCGGGCCATCGTCCTTTTCTGGCTCCGGCGCGGACGATGGGAGCCTTCGGGTCAGCCGAGTTCGCGTACGCCTGGCATGACCTGCTCGGCAAAGGTGGTCAGGAAGCGCTCCTGGTTGTGGCCGGGGGCGTGGAAGACCAAGTGGTTGAACCCGAGGTCGGTATAGAAGCGAATCTGCTCGATCGCTTCCTCGGGCGTGGAAGCCACGATCCAACGCTTGGCGACCTGCTCGATCGGCAACTCGTCGGCGGCCCGCTCCATCTCCTCAGGATCGGAGATCGAGTGCTTCTGGTCCTTGCTGAGCGACAGCGGCGCCCAGAAACGACAGTTCTCCAGGGCCAGTCCCGGGTCGGGATCATAGGAGAGCTTGATCTCGATCATCCTGTCGATCGAGTCGACGTCGCGGCTGTTCAGGGCCGCACCCTCGCGCACGGCGGGGATCAACTCATCGCGATAGAGCTCCGCACCCTTGCCGGAGGTGCAGATGAACCCGTCCCCCTGGCGACCGGCGTACTTCGCCACGACCGGGCCGCCGGCGGCAACGTAAATCGGCAGCGGCTTGTCGGGTCGGTCATAGATCATGGCGTCGACGGTGCGGTAGTAGTCGCCCTCGAACGTCACGCGGTCCTCGGTCCACAGGCGCCGGATGAGGCGGACGGCCTCGCGCAGACGTGCGAAGCGTTCCCGGAACGCGGGCCACTCCGACTGTCCGACCGCGATCTCGTTCAGCGCCTCGCCGGTGCCCACCCCCAACATCACGCGGTCGGGATAAAGACAGCCCATGGTTGCCCACATCTGGGCGATGACCGCGGGGTTGTACCGGAACGTCGGCGTCATGACCGACGTGCCGAGCAGGATCCGCTCCGTGCGCGCGCCGACGTGGGAAAGCCAGACGATCGAGTTGGGCGCGTGCCCCCCGTTGTGGCGCCAAGGCTGGAAGTGGTCGGAGATGGTGGCCGAATCAAAACCGTGCTGTTCGGCGGACACCGTGAAGTCGGCGAGCTCGCGGGGGGCGAACTGTTCCGCGGAGGCCTTGTAACCGATCCGGATCATGGAGGCTCCCATCAAGAGTTCAGTGGCTGCCGCAGTCAGCGGCGGTTCGCGGGTGTGTTCCTGCTGTTTGAGCGTACGCCGGCCTCAGCGTCCGGCGCGGTCCGCACGGCAGTGCGCTCCTGGGTCCGCTCATGCAGGGCGAGCGCGATGATGGCTGCGAGGACGAGCGCGAACCCGAGCCACTGGGTGGGCTGGAGGGTGGCGTGCTGGACGAACACTCCGATGGCCGCGGCCGTCAGCGGGAAGGCCAATTCGGCGAGTGTGGCGCGCGAGGCCGGGGTTTTTTGCAGCCCGAAATAATAGAGGACGAGCGCGATCAAGCCGGGCACCAAGGCCAACAGCACCAGTCGGGGCCAGGTCGCGATCGGCATGGTGAACGGGGAACCGGTGGCGGGGACGATCACCAGCAGGGCGACCATGCCGAAGAAGAACCGCAGCGCGGTGACGTGGTGGAAGGGCAGTTCCGTGCTGACCAGCCGACCGAGCACCGTGCCCAGGGCCCACAGGGCGGCGGAGCCCAACCCGAGCGCTGCGGGGACCAGCGCATTGACGCCGACTCCGAAGGGGTTGGGGAAGGCGAGGAGCCACGCGCCGGCGAGGGCGGGTACGGCGAAGAAGACGAACCGGGGGCGGAGGCGTTCACCGAGCAGAATGGCCGCGAACGTCAGAGCCAGGAGCGGTTGCAGCTTCTGCAGGACTTGGGGAGTGATCGGGTCACCGGTGCGGAAGGCCAGGGTGAACAGAGTGGTGGCGAGCGCGGACGAGCCCCCACCGATCACGACCGCCGCGATCCGTGTGCGCAGCGAACTGTGCCACCAGCCGCGCAGCGCAGGGAGCAGCACCGGGGCCACGAGGAGGACCAGGATCAGGTGTTCGCCGAGCACGATGGTGGGGGAGGCGTACTCCTTCGACAAGGGCGAGCGCAGCAAACCCGAGAAACCCCACATCGAGGCGGCGATGGCGATCAACCACGTGCGATCTGCGACAGTCCGGCGGGACACGAGGGCTCCTTCGCTCGAGGGCTGCACCCGGGACGTGGAGGGCAGAACTGCGTACGCCCGGCCCCCGGGGCGGCACCAGTCTGGCAGGCCGGTGCGCCGTCAGCGAACAGCGCAGGATAACCGTTCGGAATGTCCGAGTGGGCAGGTAGTTTCAAGGACGTGAACAACATTGGACTCAACCCGTCGCTGATCCACGCGGCATCCACCCGCGGTGGGGTCAGCATGAGCGACAACGTCTATCAGTCCCTGCTGGCCAACCGCATTATCTTCCTGGGCTCCGAGGTCCGTGACGACAACGCGAACGCCATCTGTGCCCAGATGCTTCTGCTCAATGCCGAAGACCCGGACAAGGACATCTACCTCTACATCAACTCACCCGGTGGCTCGGTCGACTCGGGCATGGCCATCTTCGACACGATGCAGTGGATCTCCAACGACGTCGCGACCGTGGCCATGGGCCTCGCCGCGTCGATGGGCCAGTTCCTGCTGTCGGCCGGCACCAAGGGCAAGCGCTATGCGCTTCCGCACAGCCGGATCATGATGCACCAGCCCTCCGGTGGGCTCGGTGGCACGGCGTCCGATATCCGGATCCAGGCAGAGCAGTCGCTGCATATCAAGCGCGTGATGGCCGACCTGATCGCCCAGCACACCGGCCAGACCGTCGACCAGATCAATGCCGATTCCGACCGCGACCGCTGGTTCACCGCGGCGCAGGCGCTGGAATACGGCTTCATCGACCACGTCTATGAGAAGGCGTCGCAGATCACTGACGACGCCCCGAACCAGTGAGAGGAGCAGCCATGAACTTGAACAACCTCGCTCGGTTCAACATGGAGCAGCGGGAGCAGGCTCTCGCCCCGTCCGGCATCGCCCCGGCGGGACCGATGGCGAACTATTTCATCCCGCAGTGGGAAGAGCGCACGTCCTATGGGGTGCGCCGTGTCGACCCCTACACCAAGCTGTTCGAGGAGC
>JAUNUL010000353.1 GCA_030538175.1 Propionibacteriaceae bacterium
GTTGCCGTATGGCCCGGCGTTCTGGGTCGTGCTGGTCCTGTTGCACGGATCGCTGCTGGTGCGCGTGGGGGCCGACCTCCTCGAGGTCGCCTCGGTCCGATCCATCGCCGGCGTGCTCAACGTGGTGGCGCTGCTGTCCCTCGTCGCGACCGCCGTGGTCAGCGTCCTGACCGCTTCGTCCTCGACGTCCGGGCCGTCGGCAACCAGCGTGTCGCCGACGACTCCCGCGTCCGGTCTGGGCCTGACCAGGAAGGGCTGACAGATGAACCTCGCACTCTCCGACCGCACACAACCAGCAACCCGCAAACCCACGGGCCGGCGACGGACGATGCTGTTGCGCTCCCTGCCGATGCTGGGCTGGCTCATCGCCGACCTCGTGCTCGTGGTCGCCCACCGATTCGTGCCGGAAGCCAACTGGCTCATGGTGCACCTGGTGTTGCTCGGCGCCGTATCGAACGCGATCGTCGTCTGGTCGACCTACTTCGCCGACGCCGTCCTCCGCGTCCCAGGCGGCCACCCGAAGCGGGACCGGATCGTCCTCACCGCGCTCAACGTGGGCGCGCTCGGCGTGGTGGCCGGGTTGCTCGTCCACCCAGCCCGCGGTGGCACAGGCCCTGCCTGGTTGCTGATCATCGGCGCGATCCTGTTCGGCGGTGCGGCCGTGGTCCATGCGGCGGGGCTGATCCATCAGTTCCGCGTCGGGCTCGTCGGCCAGTTCGGCATCGCCGTCCGGTTCTATATCGCGGCCGCCTTGTTCCTGCCTGTGGGCGCCTATTTGGGCGTACGCCTCGCGAGCGCGACCACCGATCACGCCCCGATCCTGCTCGCCCATCTCGGGGCGAACATCCTCGGCTGGGTCGGGCTGACGATCGCGGGCACGCTCATCACGTTGTGGCCGACCATGCTGCGCACGCGCGCCGATGATGGCGCGGTCGCCAGCGGGCGCCGCAGCTGGTGGGTGCTCGTGATCGCGATCGCCGCGGTGATCATCGCCGGCCTGGTCCAGTTGCGCTGGCTCGCCGTGCTCGGGCTCCTGCTCTATGTGCTCGGGCTCGCGCTCGTCGCAGGTCCACTGGTGCGGGTGAGTCGACTCAAGCCGCCCAATTCCTTCGGCCCCTGGTCGGTCCTGGCCGGGTCCTTGTGGTGGGTCGGGTGCCTCGTGGCGGCCGCGATCCATCTGGCTGTGGCGCCGGACCTGGCCACGGGTGTGGCTGGCGTACGCGGGTTGGTCGGGCCGTTCACGGCCGGCTTCGTCGTGCAGATCCTGCTCGGTGCCCTCACCTATCTGCTGCCGGTGATCGTGGGTGGCGGGCCGTCGGTCGTCCGCATCTCCGTCGCTGCCGCCGAGCGGTCCGCGGTCCCACGCCTGCTCCTGGTGAACATCCCCGCTCTGCTCTATCTCCTGCCGATGCCGAGCCTGGTTAAGGTCACGCTGAGCCTGGCCGTCGTCGCCGGTCTGGTCTGGACCGCGGTCGTGCTCATTGCCACCGTGGTGACCGGTCTGCGCGCGGTGCGGAACCGGCCGAATCCCGCTCTGCTGCCTCGGCCCAAGGCCGCGGAGGAAGCCGTGGCCGATCCGGTCGCCGACCGCCGTCTGCGCAGCGGACAGGCTGCCGCGATCGTGGGCACGGTCGCGCTGCTGGTTGTCGCGGGTGCACTGGTGGACCCGGTCGCGGTCGTGGGGCGCTATGTCCCGCCCGTCGCTGCGAGCGTGGACGGAGCACCTGCTGCGGGAGCAGCCGCCGATGTGACACCCACCGGCAACACCACCACCGTGCAGGTGGAGGCGAACGGGATGCGGTTCACCCCGGCCGTGATCGAGGTGCCGGCCGGTGACCGGCTCGTGGTCGAGTTGACCAACGCCGATCCCGGACAGGTCCACGATCTGGTGTTCGCCAACGGCGTCAACAGCGGCCGCCTTGCCCCGGGCGCCAAGGCCACCATCGATGTCGGCATCATCGGCGCCACCCTCGACGGCTGGTGCTCGATCGCGGGCCACCGCCAGATGGGGATGACCCTGGTCGTCAACGTCATCGGCGGCGACCCGGCCCACGCCGGCCACGCCGCGCCCGCCGCCGGGGCGGGGGAGCCGGACGCCCAGCGGGACCCGAATGCCGAACCCGGGCCCGAGGTCCGCGTGCACGATCCGGTCCTGCCCCCCGTCGGCCCCGGGACCGTGCACCAGCACACCTTCACCGTGCAGGAAAAGGTGACCGAGGTCGCCCCGGGCGTACGCCAGTCGCTCTGGACCTTCAACGGGACCGCACCGGGCACGACACTGCGCGGGAAGGTCGGTGACGTCTTCGAGATCACGTTCGTCAACGACGGGACGATCGGCCACGGCATCGATTTCCATGCGGGCGCGCTGGCCCCGGATCGACCGATGCGGGTGATCGCGCCGGGGGAGCGGCTGACCTATCGGTTCACCGCGACCCGGGCGGGCATCTGGATGTATCACTGCTCCGCCCACCCCATGTCCCTGCACATCGCCAACGGCATGTTCGGCGCCGTCGTCATCGACCCGCCCGACCTAGCGCCTGTTGATCGGGAGTTCCTGCTGGTGCAGAGCGAGCAATACTGGGGTCCCCAGGAAGGGGCCGGCAGCCCCGAGAAGCTCGCCGAGCGCGCGCCGGATGCGGTGGTCTTCAACGGCTATCCGGAGCAGTACGCCCGGGAGCCGCTGACGGCCAAGACCGGCGAGCGGGTGCGGATCTGGCTGCTGAACGCCGGGCCGAACGAATCGCTGGCCTTCCATGTGGTCGGCGGACAGTTCGACACGGTCTGGCGTGAGGGCTTCTATGAGCTCCGACCGGGATCCGGCAGCAGTGGCGGCAGCCAGACACTGGGGCTGTTCGCGAGCCAGGGCGGGTTCGTCGAACTGGAGATGCCGGAAGCCGGTCACTATTCCCTGGTCAATCACCAGATGTCGCTCGCCGAACGGGGTGCCGCCGGCACGATCAAGGTGACCGACTGACTGACCGGCTGACGCAATCGCTCCGGTCGGCGACCGGCTGACGCCGGACCTCCCGCCGACTACCGGCTGTCAGGGTCGAGTGTTAGGATAGAGACCGTCAGCTGTCAAGTGAGACGACATGGCTGA
>JAUNUL010000354.1 GCA_030538175.1 Propionibacteriaceae bacterium
AGGCGTAGTTCGGGGCGATCGGGTGATCGGTCGGCATGGTCGACAGGATCCGCTGACCGGGTGCGGTCACCGTGATCTTGCCGTGGCCATAGTTGGAGAACGATGCCTTGGCGCCGGTGTTGTTGACCGCAGAGACGCTGACGACACCGGGCAGTTCGGTCGGCAGGTCCTGGCAGGTGCTGTTGAGCTGGCGCAGAATCGGCGTGCCGTCGTTGGGCGAGCCGTCGTCGGTCGTCTTGTTGGCGAGGTCGTACGCCGAGTTGCCCGCGGCTGCTGCATGGACGACGCCCTTGCCGGTGGCGTAGTTGACCGCGCGGCGAACGGCTTCCATGGCCGGGGCTTGGTTCGGCTGGTCACCGCACCAGAACTCGAACGGGTCGACGTAATAAGAGTTGTTGGTCACGTCCATGTTGCGGTCGGCGGCCCAGACGAAGCCACAGATCGCATACTCGGGGAAGATGTAGCCGTCGTCGTTGACGACCTTTACCGAAGCGATCCGCACGTTGGGTGCCACACCGACCATCCCGACGCCGTTGCGGGCGGCGGCGATGGTGCCGGCGACATGGGTGCCGTGATAGCTCGTGGTGTCCTGCCACGCCCGCGGCGACCGATCCGGCTGGCCGGCCGCGGAGCAGTTGATCGAGTTGGCGATGTCCAGGTTGGGTGCCAGATCTGGATGGTCGGGGTCGATGCCTGAGTCGAGCACACCCACGAGGACGTTGCGCGAGCCGAGGGTGACCTGGTGGGCCTGATCAGCCTTGATCATCGCCATGTCCCACTGCTGGGATTCCAAGGGATCACCTGGGCCCTCGGCCGGGGTGACGGGCGCCGGCGCATCACCATTGGTGAACTCCGGCTTCTTCTTGTAGCCCGAGGCACCCTTGGCTTTGAAGCCTGGCGTGCCGGGCGTACCCTCCACGACCGGCGCGGTCCGGGTCGGACCGACCGACTGGATCGACGGGCTCTTGGTGGACCTGATCGTGGCCAGGAAGTCGGCGCGGGTCGAATGGGCGATCACCACGCCGATCTGGGGCCAGCTCTGCACGACCGTGCCGCCGGCGGCACGGACGGCCTTCTCTGCCGTGTTGATCATGCCCGGGTTGGCGTTCTTGGTGTTGATGACATAACTCATCACCTGGCCGTCGACGGCCGTGAACGGGACGGGGGTGGAAGGGGTCTCGGCCACGGGTGCCGCCTGGGCGCCGATCGTGGACATGGCGAGCGCACCGGCAGCCACACAGGCGAGCAGGGTGCGCCGCAATGGGGATGACTTCATTGTCTCTCCTGATCCTTTCCACCGACGGGGGCGGTGGATCACGTCAGCGTGCCGGAGGCACGCCGGAAGAGCGAGACGTTTCCGCAGATCCGCGGAAACTTCCGCTCCGCCAGACGCGGGCGAGCGGGGAGTCGGGAGGGGAGGGCAATGGTGGCGGTGGCACATTGTTGTCAGTCACCCGTGAGATGATCCCGATCGTGCGTGACGTGGTGATACTTGGCAGCACTGGCTCGATCGGAACCCAGGCGTTGGAGGTGATCTCCGAGCGACCCGACCAGTTCCGGGTGGTTGGCCTGGCTGCCGGCGGCGCCAACATCGACCTGCTGGCCCGGCAGATCCTTGACGTACGCCCGGCCGTCGTCGCCGTCGCCCAGGCCCAGGCGGTGCAGGACTTGCAGCTCGCGCTGTACGCCGCGGCCAAGGAGCGCGGCTGGAATGCCGGGGAAGCGAGCCTGCCGAAGATTCTCGCCGGGCCGGATGCCTCGACCGAGGTCGCGGCGACCGAATGCGACGTCGTGCTCAATGGGATCACCGGCGCCGCTGGCCTCGGGGCGACCCTGGCCACGCTCGCCGCGGGCACGACGCTCGCCCTGGCCAACAAGGAATCCCTGGTCGTGGGCGGTCGACTCGTCACTGAAGCGGCCGCCGAGGGGCAGATCGTGGCGGTTGACTCCGAGCATTCAGCCATCGCCCAGTGTCTGCGGGCGGGGCGTCGTGACGAGGTACGCAAGGTCATCGTGACCGCCTCCGGCGGGCCTTTCCGGGGCTGGACGCGCGAGCAGATGGCCGATGTCACCCCCGAACAGGCGATGAAGCACCCGACCTGGAACATGGGCCGGGTCGTCACGATCAACTCCGCCACCCTCGTCAACAAGGCCCTCGAAGTGCTGGAGGCCGCGCTGCTCTATGACGTCGACCTCGATGACATCGAGGCCGTCGCACATCCGCAGTCCATCGTGCATTCCATGGTCGAGTTCCATGACGGCTCGACGATGGCGCAGTGCTCCCCGCCGGACATGAAGCTCCCGATCGCGCTGGGCATGTCCTGGCCGGACCGGGTCGCAGACGCTTCCGCCCCCTGTGACTGGACGAAAGCGAGTTCCTGGACCTTCGAGCCGATCGACCACGAGGCGTTCCCGGCCATCACCCTGGCCAAGCGGGCCGGACGCGCTGGTGGCACGGCACCGGCGGTGTTCAACGCCGCCAACGAGGCGTGCGTCGATGCTTTCTGTGCTGGGCAGATCGGCTTCCTCGACATCGTCGACACGGTCGAGACGGTCCTGCTGGAGCACTTGGCAAGCGCCGGGACCGATGACGCCGGGGCCATTTCGCCCACCGACATAGGATCGGAGTTCATCGGGTCCGATGCGGTCACCGTCGACGCCGTGTGGGCGGCTGACCGGTGGGCTCGTGCCCGGGCAGCAGACGTGGCAGCCCGGGGACAGACGACGACCCGACCCCTTTCCTGACTTTTTGAGCCCCTGCTAACCCATCGTGACCCCGCGGAGCGGCCCCCACCCATGGACACCCTGATCTATATCGGCGGAGCAGTGCTCTTCTTCGCCCTCATCATGGCCTCGATCGCCCTGCACGAGGTCGGCCACATGTTGCCCGGCAAGTTGTTCGGCGTGAAGGTCACCGAATATTTCGTGGGCTTCGGCAAGACGCTGTGGAGCTTCCGGCGCGGCGAGACGGCGTACGGGGTGAAGGCCATCCCGCTGGGCGGCTACGTGAAGCTCGTCGGGATGTATCCCCCGGAGAAGAAGACCGGCCGCATCCGCAACGCTGGCAGTTCGGCCAACCCCCTGGCGACGATGAT
>JAUNUL010000355.1 GCA_030538175.1 Propionibacteriaceae bacterium
ATCCTCTTGTTCGAGTCCCCCGCCCAGTTGGCCGTGGCCCTGCTGGTCGCGGTCACCGCGGTGGCGGCGGTGAACTCGCTGCGCCGTTTCCGCGCCGTGTTCCTTGTCGGGGTCACCGGTTATGGCTCGGCGATGCTGTTCCTCCTGCATGGTGCACCGGACCTGGCGCTGACCCAAGTGCTGGTGGAGACCGTTTCGCTCGTCGTGTTCGTGCTGGTGCTGCGTCGCTTCTCGCCCTATTTCCCGGATGCCGTCTCCGGTGGGGTGCGCGCCTGGCGCATCCTGCTGGGGGTGCTGACCGGTCTGGTCTTCACCGGAATCGCCCTCATCGCCCCCATGGGTCGCACGGCACCACCGGATTCGACGAACATGCCCCAGTCGGCCGTGGAGTTCGGCGGTGGCTACAACATCGTCAACGTGATCCTCGTCGACATCCGGGCCTGGGACACCATGGGTGAGATCTCGGTGGTGCTCGTGGCCGCAACCGGTGTTGCCTCGTTGATCTTCCTGCAGTCGACCAACCTGTCGCGGGTGCGGCTCAACCTGGCGGCGGCCCGGGCCCAACGGATGGTCCGCAGCAGCACGATCGCCGAGGTGGGCTGGCTGTCGGAGGTCCGGGCTGTGCCGTCCGAGCGTCGTTCGCTGATGTTCGAGGTGGTGACCCGCATCATCTTCCACGCCGTGATGTTGTGGTCCCTCTATCTGCTGTTCACCGGCCACAACGACCCCGGCGGTGGCTTCGCCGGCGGGCTCGTGGCAGGCCTGGGTCTGACCATCCGCTATCTCGCGGGCGGTGTAGCCGAACTGCGCGCCGCTATGCCGGTCATGCCGGGTGCCCTGCTCGGCAGCGGCCTGTTCCTGTCCGCCGGTGCCGGACTGGTGTCGATGCTGGTCGGTGGGCAGGTGCTGGAATCCTGGACCCTGGACATCCCCGTGCCGTTGATCGGGAACCTGCACATAGTGACCTCGATGTTCTTCGACATCGGTGTCTATCTGGTGGTGATCGGGCTGATGCTCGACATCCTGCGGTCCCTGGGGTCGTCGCTGGACTACCGGATCGCCGAGGCTGAGGGTCGGGCGATCGTCCCGGGCGACTATGAGCCGATGGGAGAACGCCGATGAGCCCCAGCCTCACCCTGGCCATCCTGTGCGGTGTGTTGTTCGGCACCGGCACCGTGTTGCTGCTGTCCCGCGCGCTCGTGCGGGCACTGCTCGGCGTCCTGCTCATGGGCAATGGCGTGAACCTGATGTACATGATCGCCTCCGGCCGCGCGGGCGCCGCACCCCTGGTCGACGGCACCAGCAACCCACCGATCGGCACCGGCGAGATGGCCGACCCGCTGCCCCAGGCGATGGTGCTGACTGCGATCGTCATCACCCTCGCTGTGACGGCCTTCGCGCTGGCACTCGCGCACCGCTCCGTGCAGCTGCAATCCACCGACGCCGTCCTCGACGACGAGGAAAGCGCACGCACCCACGAACGAGCCGTGGCCAACGACATGTCGGACTCCGACTACCAGGACACCGCCGACCCCTATTCCGTCGATGAGGAGCTAGAAAATCCGTTCCCCGAAGACGAAGAGGATGAAGCCACCACCGTCGCACAGGCCGATGAGGCCGCAACAGCCGACGAGGAGGTGCCCGGTCGATGACGTTCACCTATGACTCCCTCGTCCCCCTGGTCGTGGTGCTGCCGCTGATCGGCGCCGGACTGACGGTCGTCACCGGCCGCCACACCCGGGTCCAACGATTCATCTCCGGCACCACGCTCATCGCGGTGGTCGCGATCTCCGGCGTCATGCTCTATGCCACCGACCAGGTCCGGGTCCTCAGCGTCCGCGTCGGCGACTGGCCGTCCAGCCAGGGCATCGTGCTCGTGGTCGACCGGCTGGCCGCGCTGATGTTGGTGGTGTCGACGGTCGTGACGCTCGCGGTCATGCTCTATTCCTCCGGCCAGGGCCGACGATCCGACGATGAGGATGAGCACGACGGCGGCGCACCGTTGCCGATCTTCCACCCCACCCTGCTCGTGCTGTCCGCCGGCGTCTCCACCACCTTCGTCTCGGGCGACCTGTTCCATCTCTATGTCGGCTTCGAGATGTTGCTGTTCGCGAGCTTCGTGCTGCTCACCTTGGGCGGCACCCAGGAACGTGTTCGAGCCGGCGTGAACTATGTGATCGTCAACCTGCTGTCGTCGTTGGTCTTCCTGTCCGCCATCGGCTTCGTGTACGCCGCCACCGGCACGGTGAACCTGGCCCGGTTGGCCTTGCGGATCCCCGAGCTGCCTGAGTCGACCCAGCTGATGCTGCAGACGATGCTGTTGCTGGGGTTCTGCATCAAGGCGGCGGTGTTCCCGATGTCGGGCTGGCTGCCGGACTCCTATCCGACCGCGCCAGCGCCGGTCACCGCCGTGTTCGCCGGTTTGCTGACCAAGGTCGGCGTCTATTCGCTGATCCGGGTGCAGACGCTGCTCTTCCCCACCGACCGGCTGCACACCCTGCTGATGTGGGCGGCGTTGCTGACGATGGTGATCGGCATTCTGGGCGCGGTTGCCCAGGACGACATCAAACGAATCCTGTCGTTCACGCTCGTCTCCCACATCGGCTACATGCTTTTCGGGCTCGCCGTCGGCAACGCGACCGGCCTGGGGGCATCGATCTATTACGTCGTCCACCACATCACGATCCAGACCTCGCTGTTCCTGGTCACGGGTCTGGTGGAGTTGAAACGCGGCACGACCTCGATCAGCAAACTGGGCGGCATCATCGTCTCGGCGCCCTTGTTGAGTCTGTTGTTCTTCATCCCAGCCATGAACCTGTCCGGCATTCCCCCCCTGTCGGGTTTCATCGGCAAGGTCGGCCTGCTGCAGGCGGGTGCGGAATTGGGCACCCCGCTGGCGTACACGCTGCTGGCAGGCTCGGCACTCACCAGCCTGCTCACTCTGTACGCCATGTCCCGCGTCTGGTCCCGTGCGTTCTGGCGGGCCCCGATCGAGGACTACGAGACCCCCCGACTGGCCCCCCTGACCACCGGCGTGGTGCTGCCGACCGTCATGCTGGTCGTGTTCAGCCTCGCGCTCACCGTCTGGGGTGG
>JAUNUL010000356.1 GCA_030538175.1 Propionibacteriaceae bacterium
GTTCCATCGTCGTCGGCCGCTCCTGCAGCCCCGCGAGAATCCCGTCACCGACGGCGAGGTAGTAGCGGATCACGTCAAGCTTGGTGAGACCCAGTTCCGGAAAATAGACCTTGTCCGGGCTGGAAACCCGGACCGTGCGCTCGCCGACTTCGAGTTCGACCGCCTTCGTTGCCATGGGGATCACCCTAAACGCGGGTTGCCCCGCTAACGTGCGGGAGGTTGGGATGAACGTGCTGATCGACCGCCTGCAGGCCCTGCTCGATGGGGAGGGACGCAAGATCCTGGGGATCGCCGGACCGCCCGGGTCCGCCAAGTCGACGATCGCCCAAGGGCTCGCCCAGGCGATGGGGTCACGCGCGGCCGTCGTCCCGATGGACGGGTTCCATCTCGCCAACGAGGAATTGGAGCGTCTGGGCCGCCGCGACCGCAAGGGTGCACCGGACACCTTCGACGTTGACGGCTATCGGGCGCTGCTGGATCGGCTGCGCGCAGACGGGCCCGAGACCGTGTACGCCCCGCGGTTCGACCGGGCGATCGAGACGGCGGTGGCAGGGGCCATCCCGATCGGTCCCGAGGTGCGGCTGGTCATCACCGAAGGCAACTATCTGTTGCTGGACGCACCCGGTTGGGCCGACATCTCAGAACGGCTGGATGAGTCATGGTTCGTGGCTATGAGTGACGAGACCCGCCGCAAGCGGCTGCTGGCCCGACGTGCCCGTGCCGGTGATGACCCGGACCAGGCCGTCGCCTGGATCGAGGGCGTCGATGAGCCCAATGCCCGGCTCATCGCCCCGACCGCGTCCCGGGCGGACGTGCTCGTTCGACTGGATGATTAGGCTGGAGCCATGGCAGACGCGCAGGAGATCAAGCCCACCATCATCAAGACCGAAGCCGAATGGCGCGCCCAACTCAACGACCTTGAGTTCGCGGTGCTGCGCAACGCGGCGACAGAACCGCCGCATGTCGGGGAATACACCAACACCACAACCGTCGGTGTCTATCGGTGCAAGGCGTGCGATGCGGAGCTGTTCCGCAGCGAGGCCAAGTTCGACTCATCCTGCGGCTGGCCGTCCTTCTTCGCACCGCTGGCAAAGGAGCGGGTGACTTATCACACCGACCATCTGCTGGGTTATCCCCGGACCGAGGTGCGTTGCACAGCCTGTGATTCGCACCTCGGCCACGTGTTCGCCGGTGAGGGCTATGACACCCCCACCGACCTGCGCTATTGCATCAACTCGATCGCGATGGTGTTGGAGCCCGAGACCGACTGAGCCCATCAGGGCTGCAGGATCACCTTGCCGCGGGAGTGACCGGTCTCGAGAATGCGATGTGCTTCGGCAGCGTCCTCGAGCCCGAACACCTTCGCCACCTCGACCTGGATCTCACCCGACGCGATTGCTGGGGCGTACTCCTCGAGGCGCCGTGGCATCGGCGGGAACACCGGGATGTGCGCCTCGATGCCGCGTTCCTTGGCCGGAGTCAGGTCCGCGAGCGACGGCAGGACCACGATGCGGCCGCCGGGAACGAGGTGATCGAGGCTCGGCTCGAAGGTGCCGAAATAGTTGCCGTCGATGATGAGATCCATCTTCGGGCTGACCTCGGCAAAATTCTGGGTGCGATAGTCGATCGGGTGGGCACCCAACTCGGCGAGCCGGTCCTGGTTGGGCGTCGATGCGACCGCCCAGACCTCAGCGCCCGCGCGACGACAGAGCTGGATGACGAGCTGCCCGACGCCACCGGTGCCGCCGTGCACGAGGACCTTCTCACCGGCCTGCACCTTGCCCTGATCGATCGCGGCCGTGATGGCGGTGCTGAGCACGAGGCCCGTGCCACCGAACACGACCGGATCGCCACCCTCGGGCACCCGGGCGAGGCAGTCGATCGGGAGTGCGGCGTACTCGGCATAACAGCCCGCCGGATGGGTCAACGCCGGCATGCCGAAGACGGTCTCCCCGACCTCGAACTCGGTGACACCCTCACCAAGCGCCTCGACCACGCCACACGCCTCGCGACCAAGCGTGAGCGGGAAGTCCTCGGGCGTCAGCTTCTTCGCGATGCCGGATGATCCGTCGCGGATCTTGTAGTCCAACGGGTTGGTGCCGGCGGCGAGAACGCGAACGAGCACCTCACCGGCGGCCGGCGAGGGCATGGGCGCCTCTGGGTTGACGGACATGACCTCGGGACCGCCGAAGCGATCAATCTGTACTGCGCGCATGGGCCCATCCTCGCAGGCCCAGCACACAGCCGACCGGCGGGAGGTGTCAGGTGCGGGGATACATCCCCACCGGCTGCCAGCTGACGATCAGCTCCTCGAGCTCACGGCGGCGACCGGTGAAGAAGGGGACTTCCTCGCGGACATGACGGCGTGCACCGGAGCCGCGGAGGATGCGCATCAGGTCGACGATCCGACCGAGATCATCGGCCTCGAAGGCCAGGATCCACTCATAGTCACCGAGCGCGAACGACTGCATGGTGTTCGCGCGGACGTCGGGATAGTCCCGGCCCATCTGGCCGTGTTCACGCAGCAGCTGGCGGCGCTCCTCGTCAGGCAGGAGATACCACTCATAGGAGCGCACGAACGGATAGACACAGATGTTGTCCTTGGCGTCCTCATCGGCCATGAAGGCCGGGACGTGGGACTTGTTGAACTCCGCCGGGCGATGGATCGCAAGCTGCGACCAGACTGGTTCCAGGGACCGACCGAGGCGGCTGGCGCGCAGTGCCTGATAGGCGGCTTGGAGCGTCTCGTATTCCGGGGCGTGCCACCACACCATGATGTCGGCGTCGGCGCGGAGACCGGCCACGTCATACCACCCCCGGATCTTCAGATCCTTGCCCTTGGTGGCCTCGTCGATGACGGCCAGGGTCGATGCTGCGGTGTCGGGATGGGCGATCTCGGTGCGGCGGAACACCGACCACATCGTGTAGCGCTGCATCTCGTTGATATCGCGAGCCTTGATCACTGGGAGGTCCTTTCGAGCTGGTCGGTGGCGGCGTCCCGTGCCGCGCGGCGAAGGTCGGCGCCTTCGGTGTGGATGAGTTCAACGATCCGGGTCAGCACCGATGCGTCGGTCGTCGGTGGCACGCCG
>JAUNUL010000357.1 GCA_030538175.1 Propionibacteriaceae bacterium
CGGCACTGTGGGGTCGTGATCCCGCAGGTCAGCGGGGACCCGCAGTCCACCGGCCTGCAACTCCAGGTCGGCCAGGGCCACCACGACCGGCCAATCGCGGGCTCGCCAGTCGGCGAGCGGGTCAGGACTGATCCGCGCGAGATCAGCGAGGGGTTGGCCGGCGAGGGCCCGCAGCGCGAGCAACTCAACATCCGCGGGATCATCGAGCAATCGCGCGGTCGCCAACGCCTCCCGGATAAACCGCACCCGTGCTGGGACCCACAGCAGGAGCGCCAACGCGACAGGAACGACGAACAGCAGGACGCCACACAGCGTGGCGAGCTGCTCCAGGCTGCGTACCTGATCTTCGGCCGCCAAACCGAGCCGCTCGAGCGACCCACCGGCCAGGTCGAACGGTTTGCGCAGTTCCTCCCCTGCCAGGGGGATCTTCGCCGCTGAGTCACCCGCGGAGCGGAAGTCCTCGCGCATGCCGCCCGTCGAGGCAACGATCCTGCGGGCCGGTTCGGCGGTCGCCATCAGGGCTGACCACACCGAGTACGCCAGCCACGCCCACCCCGCAACCCAACCCACCATCAGCAGGTCGCCAAGGATCTGCCGCCTCCGCCGTGCCGGCGTTTTGGCGTACGCCACCACGGTCAGGCCTCACCGTCAGTCGTGGCCATACAGGTCCCGCGTGTAGACCTTGTCGGCGACCTCGACGAGCTCCGGGGTCAGGCGATTGGCCAGGATGACGTCACAGCGGGACACGAACTCGTCGAAGTCCCGCACGACCTCGGAACGATAGAACTCGTCGACCTCCAACAGTGGCTCATAGAGGATCACCGGGATGCCCTTGGCCTTGATCCGTTTCATGATCCCCTGGATGGAGGACTGGCGGAAGTTGTCCGAGCCGGCCTTCATGGCCAGGCGATAGACGCCGACGACTTTGGGGTTCTTGGCGATCACGTCGAAGGCGATGAAGTCCTTGCGGGTGCTGTTGGAGTCCACGATCGCCTGGATCAGGGTCTGCGGGACCTCGCGATAGTTCGCCAGCAGCTGCTTGGTGTCCTTCGGCAGGCAGTATCCGCCGTAGCCGAACGACGGGTTGTTGTAGAAGTCACCGATCCGCGGGTCCATCCCGACACCGGAGATGATCTGCCGGGTATCGAGGCCGTGGGTGGCGGCATAGCTGTCGAGCTCGTTGAAGTACGCCACCCGCATGGCCAGATAGGTATTGGCGAACAGCTTGATGGCCTCGGCTTCCGCCGAGCCGGTGAACAGCACGGGTGCATCCGGGTCGAGCGATGCCTCGTGCAGCAGACCGGCGAAAGTCTCCGCCGCAGGCCCGGGGTCAGCAACGATGATGCGCGACGGGTGCAGGTTGTCGTGGAGGGCCTTGCCCTCCCGCAGGAACTCGGGAGAGAACAGGATCGTGAGACCCGGGTGTTCCTGACGCATGCGCTCGGTGAAGCCGACGGGGATGGTCGACTTGATCACAGCGACCACGTCGGGCGCGTGTTCGGCGACAGTGGCGAGCACAGACTCGACGCTGGACGTGTCGAAGAACAGGGTCTCGGGGTTGTAGTCGGTCGGGGTGGAAATCACCACGAAGTCGGTCCCGGGCAGGGCGCTGACGAGGTCCGTGGTCGCGGAGAGGTTCAACTCCTTCTCCGCCAGATAGGTCTCGATGTCCGGGTCCACGATGGGTGATTTCCCTTGCTGGACATCCGTGACGCGTTGCTCATTGATATCGACGGCGACCACCTCATGACGCTGCGACAGCAGCACCGCACTCGCCATCCCGACATAACCAAGACCCACTACGGCAATTCGCACAACCGCAGACTAACCGTCCGCCCTGACCGGCACCGCCGGTCCCAGGGCAGCCCAACGGAACCTCGATTGAGCGACAGCGCCCGTTGCAACGGGGATTCGGGCGGCGACCGGATCTGAGTGAGCAGGCTCGCTCAGTCGGGACGGTGCCGGATGACCGGCACCCGCTTGCGGAACTCCTCGTTGAACAGGTCCTGCACCGCCTGGGAGTCCAACGCCCCGTCCAGGGCACGCAGTTTCCCGGCGGCCACCCGTTGGCACACGGCCAGCCATGACTGGCCCATCGCCAGGGTGAAGGTGGTGGCGATCCCGGCGGAGATGACCCCACCCGCGACGGTGCCCACCCCAGGCACGAGCTTGATCAGATTGGTGAACAGCGCCCGCCCACCAACAGTGGCCGCTGAGGTGGAGGCCATCGCCATCAACGCCGCCCGGTCGAACCGGATGCCATAGATGTGGGCGATCCGGGCCATCATGCCCAACTGGATCGGCACGAGCAGCGCTGCATCCGACATCGGAATCGGCGTCGCCGCAGCAGCCGCCGCCGCGGTCACCGCTCGGGCGATCGCTTTTTGAGCTTCCTTGGCTTTCGCGGCAATATCGACCTTCTGCGCGGCAGCGAGGGCTCCGTGGACAGCTTCGGGTGCAACGTGAAACGTCGCCTGCAGCAGGTCGATCAAGCCGTGTTGGGGCTGATCAGCGAACTGATCCCTCAAGGCATTGGTCAGGAATGGCCGGCCTCCCACGATCGGCAGCCGGAGCGACTCAACGTGTCGGGCCAGCGCCACCGCATCGGGGTGGAACTGGTCCCCGCGTTTAGGCACCTGGGTGAACACGCACAACACGGGCAGCCCGAGGTCATCGATGCGCCGGATGAAGTCGGCCTCCGCTTCCTCGAACCGCCGATCGAGGCCGCGCACGCAATACCACGCAACATGGATCTGGTCGGGCAGCGGCTTCTTGCGCATCTGCTTGACCATCTTGTCGAGGTCCTGCAGCAACACCTTGTTGTCCCGCCCGACCTCGAGACCCTGTGTATCCACAATGCCCAATCGACCGCGACGATCCAGATAGAAGTGGCTGCCCTTGGTCACCGGCTCACCGATGCCCGTGGCAGCCACGTTCTCCCCGAAGATCGCGTTGAGCAAGGTCGACTTGCCCACACCCGTCTTGCCGAAGATCGCGAGATTGAATCGACCAAGAAGATCGTTTTGACGATCGAATTCGGCACGGAAGGAATCGGTGAACCACTGGGACACATGCCT
>JAUNUL010000358.1 GCA_030538175.1 Propionibacteriaceae bacterium
TCACCCGCAACGACATCAACATCGTCCAAGGCGTGACCGTGACGATCGCGATCGCGTTCATCATCATCAACCTTGTCGTGGACCTGCTCTATGTCCTCGTCAACCCCCGGATCAGGAGCATCTGATGTTGTCCGCGGAATCGAGAAAGAAGCTCGTCCAGCCCGGACTGCGGTTCCAGGGCCTGCGCAACATGTCGGTGGGGTCGAAGATCGCCCTCATCGTGTTGATTCTGATTGGTCTCATGGCCGTCTTCGCACCGCTGGTCGCCCCGCACTCCCCGCACGCGACAGCCCTGGTCCCCCAAGACATGATCGTGCAGCGCGAGATCGCTCCCGGAATCACGACCCCGGACAGCTCGATCGAGCCGAACGGCATGTTCTGGTTCGGCACCGACGACACCGGCCGTGATGTTTTCTCCCGTGTCGTCTTCGGCGCCCGGGTCTCCCTGTTGGTCGGCCTGACCGCCACGCTGCTCGCGTTGGCCGTGGCTGCTGTCCTCGGATCGATCGCTGCGACGGCCGGCCGGGTCGTCTCCGAGGTCCTCATGCGGATCCTGGACATCATCATGAGCTTCCCGGGCATCGCTCTGGCCGCGGTCCTGGTCACCGCGCTGGCCTCGCGCCTGCCGATCCTGCCCGTGGTGATCATCTCGATCGCGTTCCTCTATGTGCCGCAGTTGACGCGTGTGGTCCGGGCGAACGTGATCAGCCAGTTCGGTGAGGACTATGTCGCCGCGACGAAGGTCATGGGTTCGCGCACCAGCTGGATCCTCATCAAGCATGTGGCCCGCAACTGCCTGGCACCGATCATGGTGTTCGCCACGGTGCTCGTCGCGGATGCGATCGTTTTCGAGGCGTCGCTGTCCTTCATCGGGGCCGGCATCACGTCGGTGACCACGCCGACCTGGGGCAACATGTTGTCCGAGGGCAAGGCCCTGCTGCTGTCGGGGCACTGGTGGGTGACGTTCTTCCCCGGCCTGTTCATCCTCATCACCACCCTCAGCCTCAACGTCCTGTCCGAGGGCCTCACTGACACGCTCGCGTCGCCCAAGATCCGGGTCCGCGCCAACGTCGAGGCCGACGAGGCCCGGCTCAAGGGTGAGGCCGGCGCCGCCGGCATCGCCGCGACCCACGAAGCCCAGGCAGCGAACCTCGCCGACCGACTCGCCTTGCTGGAGACCGCCGAGCGAGCCCGCGATGACCGGCTGCAGAGCGCCGATCCCGATGCGGAGCCGTTGCTGTCGGTGCGGAACCTGTCGATCTCGTTCCCCGAGGCCCACGGCGATGTTCCGATCGTGGATGGGGTGTCCTTCGACGTTCGGCCCGGCGAGACGATGGGCCTGGTCGGGGAGTCCGGCTGCGGCAAGTCGATCACCGCGATGGCCATCATGGGGCTGCTGCCCAAGTCGGCACGTTTCGACGGCGAGATCATGTTCGCAGGACGGGATCTGCTAACGCTCACTGAGCGTGACCGTCGCAACCTGCGGGGGCACGAGATGTCCATGATCTATCAGGACGCCTTGAGCTCGCTGAACCCGTCGATGCTGATCCGGTCGCAGATGAAACAGCTCACCAAGCGCGGCGGGCAGCGATCGGCCGAGGAACTGCTGGAGCTCGTGGGGCTGGACCCCGTGCGTACGCTCAAGTCCTATCCCCACGAACTCTCCGGCGGCCAGCGGCAACGCGTGCTGATCGCGATGGCACTCACCCGCAATCCGCGCCTGGTGATCGCCGATGAACCGACCACCGCCCTGGACGTCACCGTGCAGGCCCAGGTCGTGGACCTGCTCAACGACCTGCGCACCAAGCTCGGCTTCGCGATGGTCTTCGTGTCCCACGACCTCGCCCTCGTCGCCAAGGTCGCCCACCGGATCACGGTGATGTACGCCGGCCAGGTCGTCGAACAGGCCGCGACACCGGAGCTCCTGACGAACCCGATCCACGAGTACACCCGGGGTCTGCTCGGCGCGGTGCTCTCCATCGAGTCCGGCGCGGGCCGCCTGCATCAGGTGCCGGGCACGGTCCCGTCGCCGCGGGAGTTCAACGCCGGCGACCGGTTCGCGCCGCGCTCCTCCCATCCCATGCTCGGGCTCACCGAGAAACCCGTGCTCCGCCAGGTGGGCAACCGGGACCACTGGTATGCCCAAACCGACGAACTGGCAGCAGCCCTCGCGGCTGCCCCGGGTGAGGAGGCGGAGCGATGAGCACCACCGACAAGACGATCGCCAGGACCGAACCACCGGTCGTGGAACTCAAGGACGTCCACGTCATCCACAAGGCCCGCACCGGCAAGCTGTTCAAGCCCGACCGGGTGCACGCCGTCAACGGGGTGTCCGTCGCTGTCCGCCAGGGCGAGACGCTCGGCATCGTGGGGGAGTCGGGCTGCGGCAAGTCGACTCTGGCCAAAGTGATGGTCGGCCTGCAGCCGGTGACCTCCGGTGAGGTGTTGTGGTTCGGCCAGCCCATGCGGCTCAACCACGCTGGCCGGCGCCGACTGGGGCGAGCGGTATCAGTGGTCTTCCAGGACCCGGCGACCGCCCTCAACCCGCGGATGATCGTCCGTGACGCGCTCATGGACCCGCTGAAGGTGCACGGGATCGGCACGCCGGCTGAGCAAGCCAAGCGCGTCAGCGAGCTGCTGGACCTGGTCGGGTTGCCGCAGTCGGCGCTCAACGTCCTGCCCCGGCAGATTTCCGGCGGACAGCGCCAACGTGTCGCCATCGCCCGGGCGCTCGCCCTCGATCCCCAACTGATCATCGCCGACGAGCCGACCTCGGCCCTCGACGTGTCGGTGCGCGCGCAGGTGCTCAACCTGCTCGCCGATCTGAAGGACCAGCTCAACCTGGGTCTGGTCTTCATCAGCCACGACATCAACACGGTGCGCTATGTCTCGGACCGGATGGCGGTGATGCTCGCGGGTCGGATCGTGGAGGAAGGACCTGCGGAGAAGCTGTTCACCGACCCCGACCACGAGTACACCCGCACGTTGCTCGGTGCCGTGCCATCCCTTCTCGCGAATGCGGAGCAGCAATGACCGATTCCCCCGTGTCCC
>JAUNUL010000359.1 GCA_030538175.1 Propionibacteriaceae bacterium
TTGGCGAAGTTGTCCCGGGCCCCTTCACTCTTCATCGCCAGGACGAGCACGCCGTCATGGACGTCTGCAACCTGGGCGTTCTGGGAGATCAGGATCCACGTGAACCGGCGGCGCTTCTTGACCTCTTCGAGGACATCGGGCCAGATTCGCCGCACGTCTGCGACCCGGAGACCGCTGCCGGCTCCCGGTCCGGTCGCTGCGACCGGCGCTGCGGCCGGGTTGCCAGCCGGCGCAGAAGCCACGAGCATGGGAGCTGCAGCCGCAGGAGCGGGAGGCGGGCCGGTCCGGGTGCCAGCTGGCGGCTCGGCCTGCAGGGCGGGAGGTCGCGTGGTGTGCGACGCAAGCTGCCGCTCGTGCTGCGGGGTCGGTGCTGGGGGCGGCCCTGTCCGCGGGGCCGGGGGCGCCTGCGTGCTTGGCGTTCCCCCTGCCGGAGCGAACTGTGCCGCTGGCGCTGTCGTGTCTGCCGCAGCCGACGCCTGGGCGTCCGGGGTCGCTGCCAGGTTGCTCTCGGAACCGATGGTTGTGGGCAACCCTGCGAGCCGCCGCTCGAGTCGGTCGAGCCGGGCGTGGAAGCCCCGCTCATCCACATCGGCCCCCGGCAACAGGACGCGCGCGCACATCAACTCCAGATGCAGCCGCGGCGCGGTCGTGCCGCGCATCTCGGTCAGCCCGGACGCGATGACCTCGGCGGCCCGGGCCAGTTCACCCGGACCCAACGCGGCCGCCTGGGACTGCAACCGCTCGGCTTGGTCACCGGCCACATCCACCAGGCCAGAGCTGATCGCATCAGGCACGGCCGAGACGATCACCAGGTCCCGCAGACGGTGCAGCAGATCCTCACCGAACCGGCGGGGGTCCTGCCCGACCTCCAACACCTTGTCGATCGAGGCGAACACGCCTGCCGCGTCGCCTGCGGCGAAGGCATCAACAATCTCGTCGAGCAGGGATTCGGGCGTGTATCCCAGCAGGGCCGCGGCGTGGGCATAGGAGACCCCCTCCGCAGCCGCCCCGCCCAGCATCTGATCCAGGACCGACAGGGAGTCACGCACCGACCCGGCCCCCGCCCGCACCACCAACGGCAGGACCGTTGGCTCCACCGCGATGCCCTCCACCTCGCACAGGTGGGCGAGATAGCCCTGCAGCGTCTTCGGCGGAACGAGCCGGAACGGATAGTGATGGGTCCGCGAGCGAATCGTGCCGATGACCTTGTCCGGCTCGGTGGTCGCGAACACGAACTTCACGTGCGGTGGCGGCTCTTCCACCAGCTTCAGCAGAGCGTTGAAGCCCTGCGTGGTGACCATGTGCGCTTCATCGATGATGTAGATCTTGTAGCGGCTGTGCACCGGAGCAAAGAAGGCCCGTTCGCGCAGATCCCGGGCGTCGTCCACGCCGCCGTGCGAGGCGGCATCAATCTCGATCACGTCGATCGACCCGGGACCACCTCGTGCCAGATCCCGACACGACTGGCACTCCCCACACGGCGCCGGCGTCGGGCCCTGCTCGCAGTTCAAACACCGGGCGAGGATCCGGGCAGACGTGGTTTTTCCGCAGCCCCGGGGGCCGGAGAACAAATAGGCGTGGTTCACCCGGTTGTTGGTCAGCGCCCGCTGCAGCGGGTCGGTGACGTGCTCCTGCCCGATGACCTCGGCGAAGGTATCCGGCCGATAGCGGCGATAGAGGGCCAGCGGTGCCTGCGTTCGCTCAGGTGCGGGCATGCGCTCCTTAGCCGCAGGAGCCGCCGGCTCCGACAGCACGGGCGCAGCGGCAGGCTCATCGTCACCCAGGAGCGACTCGCCCTCCTGGTCAAAGGTCTCGAAGCCATAGTCGCCGACCTCGAACTCGCCCTCGTCTTCCTCCACGACCACGACCCTAATAGGTGCCACTGACAAAACCTGCCGGGCCCGGAAAGACGAGGGCCCCGACGCGCGGAACACCTGCGCCGGGACCTCGCCTGGTCAGCCGTGTCGAGCGGCGTTGGCCACGATGGCGTCACGGACGTACGCCGCCAGACAGGGTCGCATGGCTTCGTACTGGGCGGCGTACCGCTCGTCCGTCGCCGCAGAGCGCGCTGACGGATCAGATGGGACGTCGCCACACCCGCAGAACAGCCACGGCGGCGACCAGGGAGAGGACCATGCCGACCCCCTGGAACGCAACGAGCGAGCCAGTCGGCAGGGCCATCGAGTCGGCGACCAGGGTCATCGCGGTGAGCGGGACGGCGTGGGCAAACGCGGCCGGCCAAACGCTGCCGAACCGCACCGCCAGAGCCTGCCACAGCGGCGCGACCGCCACGAGAGCGACCGTGCTGGTGACGGCAACCGGCAGGCTCATCACCCCGGCCGCGACATAGCTCAGGTGGAGCGGGAGGTGCCAGACGGCCCAGAGCCCACCGATAGCCAGGGCCGAACCCCAGAATCCCCAGCCGGCGAGCGCTCTCGGCAGGAAGGAACGCCACGCGACCTCCTCGCCGAGCGTGCTGAGCGTGAACACGAGCGCGCTGACCAGAACGGTGACCACGAGCACCGGCAGCGCCGGAAGCTGAGCCCGCACGAGCCCAAGGAGTACGCCCACCCCAAGGGTCGCGAACGCCACCGTCACGGCTACCGCGACCGCGGTGACGAAACCCAGCACCAGACGTCGCCAGCCACCCGGTTGGCGCAGGCCCCACCAGTCGACGATCCGCCCACCGGGGCGGCAGATCGCAAGCGCGGCGATCGTTGCGAGCGCCGGCAGCCAGCGGCCGGCCAGGAGAAGGGCGGTCGGAACCTCGCGTTGGGCGAGGAGGAACGGAAGGCAGAGCGCAAGCATGCTGCCGAGAACGAGGAGAGTGAACACGCCAACCAGACGCCTATTTGTTCGTTGCACAAATAGACCGTATCGTCCTGCACCATGCCCCACCTGCCCGTGAACCCCGAATCCGACCCGGAGCCGACCCCGGCGACCCCCGGAGCACGACGACGCGGCCCTCGGGGCGACCTCGACCGGACCGGTCTCGTCGCAGCCGCAACCCGGGTGGTCGACGCCCGGGGCCTT
>JAUNUL010000360.1 GCA_030538175.1 Propionibacteriaceae bacterium
CTGCTGCTCCCATCCCCGGCATTGCTGCTGAGCGGTCGCGGGCGAAGATCCGGGTGGTCGTGCCCGATGAGCGTGGCATGTCGCTGTCGGTGCTGGTGCTGCTGTGGATCGGCGCGCTGATCATCGTTGCCGGGCTCGTGGTGGACGGTGGCCAACAGGTCACCGCAGCCCGTCGCGCCGAATCCGCAGCAGCCGGTGCGGCTCGCGCGGCCGCGGATGCGGGTGGCACCTATCGCTTGGCCGGTCGCAATGACCCCGGGGCGGGCGTTGCGGCGGCACAGGCGTACATCGCGGCTATCGACAACGTCCGCGGCACGGTGACCTTGTCGAGTGGCGTCGTCCGGGTGGACACCCAGTCCAGCAGCCCCACGATCTTTCTGTCCCTGCTCGGCATCGGCGAGGTGTACGCCAGCGCCGTCGCCGAGGCAGATCTGGTGCGCGGTCCTGACGGCCCCTGAGGACCCACGATCAGCGCACGGGTGGATCAGTCGAGGGACGCGGCCATCCGGCGCACAGCCTCGGTGATGATCTCCGGACTCGTTGCCAGATTCATCCGCACATGCCCCGTGCCGCCGGCGCCGAAGGTGAGGCCGTTGTTGAGGGCCACCCGTCCCCGGTCGAGGAACGTCGTGCCCGGGTCGTCCAGCCCGAGCTCCCGGCAGTCGAGCCAGGCCAGATAGGTCGCATCGCCCGGCAGATAGCGCACCTGCGGCAACTGCTCCGCCAGCAGGGACGACAGCAGTCGGCGGTTCGCCTCGATCTCACTCAGCACCTCGTCGAGCCACGGTTGGCCCTCGGTGAGCGCAGTCACATGGGTGCGGACCCCGAGATAGCTGATCGAGTGGGTCACCTCATCCGGCATCGCGACCAGACGCGGGGCGATGTCCGGGCTGCCGATCGCGACAGCCGCCTTCAGGCCGGCGAGGTTCCAGGCCTTCGAGGCGGAGATGATGATGACCGCGTCCTGAATCCCATCGACGGCGAGGATCGGCGTGTGCCGTGCGGGTGCCGACACCAGCGGGGCATGGATCTCATCGGACACAATGCGTACGCCGTGCTCGGCGGCCAGCCGGGCCACCGCCGTGAGCTCCTCGCGCGTCGGTGCGGTGCCTTGCGGGTTCTGCGGGTTGCACAGCAGGTACGCCTCCGGCTTGACCCCGTGCGCACCGGAGAACGCTGCCTCCAGCCCGGCCAGATCGATTCGGCCCTCGGCGGTCTGCTGCACTTCGATGATCGGGCGACCGGCCCACTGCAGGTATTTGTAGAACTGCGGATAGACCGGTGGGTTGATCACGACCGGGGCGCCGCGGGTGCCGAGCAGGTCCAGAACCGCGATGATGCCCTGCATGACATCGGGCACTGGGATCGCCTGGGCCACGGGATCGAAGGTCCAATCCCAGGTGGCGGCGGCGTACTCCGCAAGGGCCTGCTCATAGGACCGGCCGATCGGATAACCCGTGTCTCCGTCGCTGGCGGCCTCTGTCAGCGCGGCCAGGACCGGTGGCGCCGGCCGGCAATCCATTTCGGCCACCCACACCGGCAGGACATCCGGGGGATAGGCCTGCCACTTCAGGCTTTGGCGGCGGCGCAGCTCATCGAGGGAGAGATCGAAGACGGTCACGCCCGGCACTCTAGTCCACGTTTCAACGAACCAGTTGGGCACCGGGGGAGCCTGTGCGGGTGGGGATCGGGGTCCTAGACTCACGCCATGGCGACGTATTTCGAGGTTCATCCCGATAACCCCCAGCCGCGTGCGATCAGCCAGGTGACCGAGATCCTCAACAGTGGAGGCCTCGTGGCCTACCCGACCGATTCCGGTTTCGCCCTGGGCTGCACGATGGGCAACAAGGACGGGCTGGAGCGCATCCGGCGGATCCGCGAGCTCGACGACAAGCATCACTTCACGCTGGTGTGCAGTGAGTTTGCCCAGTTGGGGCAGTTCGTGCACATGTCCAACGACGTGTTCCGACTGGTCAAGGCGAGCACCCCCGGTCCCTATACGTTCATTCTTGAGGGCACCCGCGAGGTCCCCAAGCAGATGCTGCAGCCGAAGAAGAAGACGGTCGGCGTGCGCATCCCCGACCACCGCACGACTCGGGCCTTGTTGGCGGAACTGGGGCAGCCGTTGATGTCGAGCTCGCTGATCCTGCCCGGGCAAACCGAGCCGATGAGCGAGGGCTGGCAGATCAACGACGATCTGGGCAATCTGCTCGACGCCGTCCTGGACTCCGGCGATGTCACCACCGACCCCACGACCGTCATCAACTTCACCGACGGCGACATAGTGGTTGATCGCGTGGGAGCGGGTGACCCTTCGCCCTTCCAGTGAGCGCACCACGCTTCCCGCTGGGTGGGCTGCTGATCATCCTCACCTGTCAGTTTCTTGGCCTGGGGATTGTTGCGGTCAGCGGCCTGCCCATCCCGGGCACGGTGGTGGGCATGCTGATCTTCTTCGCCTATCTCCAGTGGCGGAAGCCGGGCGACGATGCCGGCAGTGTGCGGGCCGCTGAGGGTCTGCTCGCGAACATGCAGCTGTTCTTCATCCCGCCCGGGGTGGGGATCCTCGCGCACGTGGCGCTGCTGCGTGCGGAATGGGTCGCCGCGGTGGGCGGGCTCTTCGCCGGTTGGGCGGCCGCCCACGTGGTGACGGCGGTCGTGGCGGTTCTGATGTTGCGGTTGCTCCGTCGGAAGCCGCGGGAGGAGCCGGCCCGATGATCACGTGGTCGATGTTCACGAGTACGCCGGTTTTCGGGGTGGTTGCGACGCTGGCTGCCTATCAGTTGGCCGTCGGGGTGGCGCGCCGTGCCCGCGGCCGGGCGTACGCCAACCCGGTGCTGTGGTCGGCCGTCCTGCTCGTCGTGTTGTTGCTCGCCACGGGGACACCGGTCAGTGACTATGCCGCCGGTGGCGATCTCATCGCGTTCTTCCTCGGTCCGGCGACGGTCGCGCTGGCGCTGCCGCTGTACCGCCAGATCCACCGCGTCAAAGAAGCGCTGATCCCGATCGTGGCCTCCTC
>JAUNUL010000002.1:0-23996 GCA_030538175.1 Propionibacteriaceae bacterium
GCGATTGGTGACATGGGGCGGATGGCGATTGTCGCCGCTCCGTCGGGTGCGGCCTTCGGGTTGTGGGAGGGCGGCACGTTCGACGGGCTGGATCCCCAGGGGCCGGCGGGGACGTCGACGTGGTTCGAGTCGCTGACCAAGGACTTCGATGCCGACGCGGCCTTCTATGCGGCGGTGTTCGGCTGGGAGAACGCCGCGATGGGCCCTGAGGGTGACGTCCCCGAGGGGGCGGATGAGACGCCCGACAACATGGGCCGCTATGTCACGAACTTCGCAGGCGAGGCCGCGACCGCTGGTCTGTGCGAGGCCAACGCCTGGCTGCCCGAAGACGTGCCGTCGTTCTGGCGGGTGTATTTCTCGGTCGAAGACGCGGACGCCACCGTGGCCAAGATCCAGGAGCTGGGCGGCAAGCTGATGGATGGTCCGATCGACACCCCGTTCGGCCGCGTCGCCACCGTCGCCGATTCGCTGGGCGGTTCGTTCCAGATCGTCGCGTCCCCGCGGTGATCCCCCGCGCCTGAGCCCAGTCGAGGCTCAGTCCTCGGTGCCCAGCCAGGCGAGCGCCGCGACGACCATGGCTTCGACGCCGGTGTCCAGGGCGTCGAGCAGTGGCGCGAAATGGGGAGAGTGGCAGTCGGGGAACGCTGATCCGGCCGTGCCGGCTGCCTCTGCTTCGCGCCAGCCCTCGGGGTCGTGGGCGCCGAATCCCCAATAGCAATAGGGGGTGCCGACAGGTCGGGGATGATCCCGAAGTCCTCGCTGCCGCCCTCGGCTGCCTTGGGGCGCACGTGGTCGGCGCCGAAGTGGCTCGTGAACACCTCCCGGATCCGTGCGGTGACAGCCTCGTCGTTGTCCGTGACCGGGAGGCGGCTGAAGAAGCGGATGTCCGGCTCGGGTGCGCCCGACGCCAGCGCCTCGGCCATGACCACCCGCTGGATCGCCGCGAGGATTCGTTCGCGGACTCGTTCGTCATAAGTACGCACCGTCAGCTCGAGTTCGGCCGCATCGGGAATGATGTTGTTCTTGGTGCCCGCGACCATCCGGCCGACCGTGATGACCGCCACGGAGTTCGGGTCGACCTCACGAGAGACGATCGTCTGCAGCCGCAGCACGATGGCGGCGGTCAGTACGACGGGATCGACGGTTTCATGTGGTGCGGAGCCATGCCCACCCTTGCCGTGCACGGTGATCGCGATGTCGTCGCACCCCGCCATGACCGCGCCCGGACTGACCATCACAGTGCCGGCGGCGCCAGGCAGGACGTGTTGGGCGAAGGCGACATCGGGCTTGGGGATGCGGTCCGCGAGGTTGTCGTCGGCCATGGTCTGGGCCCCGTCGAACGCTTCTTCGGCCGGCTGGAAGAGCGCGATGAGTGTGCCGGACCAGAGGTCACGCTTGGCTGCCAGGAGTCGGTACGCCGCCAGCTGGCAGGTGATGTGCGTGTCGTGGCCGCAGGCGTGCATGACGGGGACGGTGCTCCCATCGGGGGACGTTCCGGTCGCGGTGCTGGCGTACGCCAACCCCGTCGCCTCCCGGACGGGTAACGCATCCATATCCGCGCGAATCAACACGCACGGACCATCGCCGTTGCGCAGGACAGCAGTGACGCCGGTGTTGCCGATCCCCGTGGTGATGTCTGCATCCTCCGCGCCCGGGGTCGCCCGCAGTTCCGCCACGATGCGGTCGGCGGTCGCGTGCTCCGCCATCGACAGCTCCGGGTGCGCGTGGAGGTGTCGATAGAGGTCCTGGAACCAGGGCCTGATCTCGGCCAGCCCGGAGAGCACGTTCGTCACAGCAGTCATGCCTGAAGCGTGCCAGACTTCGCTTGCTCGCCGTCCTCCTTCTCTTGGGCCAACTTCGCGAGCCGACCGCTGAGGACGGTCGTGACCGCGATCGTCACCAGTGCCCCCAGCAGGAAGGCCGTCCCTTCACCCGGCTGCAGTACGCCGAGTTGACCCCCCAGGGCTGCAGCCGCAACGGGTACGCCCAACTGGCTCGCCGTCGCGGCCGCGACGGGGAACGGCTGGCGGGTCACAACCATCACCGAGTGGACCAGGACCGCAGCCACGCCCAGAACGAACCCCAGGCCGATGGCAGCGGGGTGCTCGACGAGCTCGCGCAGGTCCAGGGAGGCGCCCAGCCAGATGAAGAAGATGGGACCGAACAGACCTTCGGTGAGTGCGAATATCTGCTTCGTCACCCGCTTTGGCTCACCCCAGGCGGCCACCGCGAGGCCGGTGGCGAATCCTGCGAGCATCACCGACGCGTGAAGGGCCACCGCCAGGGCGGCGATCCCGAACAGTGCGACCAGCAGCGTCCGCAGCTCCAGCGCCAAGGCCCGGTCCTCCGACACTTTGTGCACTCGGACCCGTCGTCCCGAGGACTCCAGCCACTGCAGGAGAACGAACAGCAGGGCTGCCGCCACCGCGACCGCAACTGTGCCCAGCGCGACCCGAGGAGCATTGGCGGGGTCGAGCACGAGCGGCAGGGCGATGATGCAGACAGCGTCCGCGATCGCGATCTGGGGCAGCATCTCCACGATGGGTCGCGCGGTCATCGGGTGCTCGGTCAGGATCGGCATGACGATCGCGGCGGACGAGGACGCGAGCACCACCGCATAGAGAGCGGCGTGCCCGGTGTCGAAGACGCAGGCGATGAGACAGCCGGCACCTACGGCCAGAGCTCCCACGGCCACAGCCCGCAGTGCACCACGAGCCAAACCCGAGCGCAGGGCGGTATTGCGCACCGGCACGTGAGTTCCGGCCGCGAACATCACCAACGCGAATCCGACCTCGGCCAAGAAGGTGAAGGTGTGCTCGCTGGCGTCCAACCAGCCGAGCAGGGATGTGCCGAGGACCAAGCCGACCGCCAGCTCGCCGATGATCACCGGCAGGCCTATCCGCCGCGGCAGCGCGAGCACCGGCCCTGCCAGCGTGACGAGACAGATGAGCGTGAGGGTCGCGAAGGTCACCGCATCCACCTCTTCCGGGAGTGTGGTCCGAGGATTTCGGATGCTATCGACCGGCCACACACCGCTCATCAGCACCAGTCATGACGGCCGCGCGACACGCCGGAGACTCGAGGCAAATCACACCGTTGTGTTTCACGTGAAACGGACAGTCCTTGCCTAGCCGCCCGTCACCCAGCAGGTCACCTACGCTGACGACATGCCTCCAGCCCATGAGACGTTATCCACAGGTAAGGTTCCGAGGGTCGTCACGAAAGAGTCACCTACGGCCGTGCCTCACCCACTCGACAACAGCCCGTCCATAGGGTCCGGTCATGAGCCAGATTCCGCAGGAGCCCCAGCCCAAAGGTAAGCAGCCGGCCACCCAGCGGCGGTGGCTGTGGGTCCTCGTCGTCATCGTTGTGATCTTCCTCCTGAGCCAATGCATGGGGGGCGGTGATGAGAAGCCGGCCACGACGCCAGCGCCCGCCCCAGCGCCGACCACGACAAAGGCGCCACCCACGCAGCCGCCGACGACGACAGAGCCGCCCAAGGGCACCGCACCCACCGGGGACGAGGTGGGCGCATATGTCGCCAAGAAGTTCGGTGGAGACACCCCTGATGCGGCCTGTCTCGCAGGTACATCCTGGCTCTGCAACATCGAGAGGGTGGAAGTTCACAACGACAGCCAGTTACAGATTCACCTGAGCAAGGCAGAGATCGACCCGGATCGCATCGCCCGGAACTGGTACATCAACCTCGAACCGACGCTGATGACCTCGTCCAAGGACTCCCCGATGCCCAAGATCTCCTACGTTCAGGTCACCTCGAACGCCGCTGACACCGGCAGCTTCATGAAGGGCCGCGACCAGTAGGCCACTCTCACTCCTGGGCCTAGGCTCACGCCCGCCCACAGGCCTCACATCGGGCGGAGGCCGCGGCGGGGGCCGCTTGGCAGAGCGGATCAACTCCTGCCAGGCGGCGCCCTCCAGCCACTCGTTATCCGGCTTCTTCAGAGCCGCCAAGAACGCCGTGAGCCACTGGGCAGACCCCTGTCGGGGTCACGGTCCGAGGCGGGGCAGACCGGTCATGGATTGGATCAGGGATCGCTTCATTGGCCCTCCCCACCACCTCCCCTTTCCACCGCCCGGTAGCGCACCCCAGCACACCGCCTCGCCCAGCCACCGGACCGCAGAGCGCAGGCCCAATGAGTCTTCGGGTCTTGCCGATGAGGAGTTTTCAAGTCCGTTCGGTCGTGGCTTGGCGCTTGCGGCGTTCGGTGACGTCTCCTGTGATTTCGTGAATTGCCAACGGTGGTGCGTTGTAGACCCAGGTCAGGGATACAAGTTTTATGGCGGCGTTCAGTACCTTGGACCCATAATCGCGCTGGCTTCGCGGCCTGTGTCCCGCGGTCACCGTTGGCGCGCCGCCCAGAGCCGCTTTTGGCTCAGGGTGCCTTCGGGTTCCTTGTTGCACGTGGGGTTGCACGCTGGGGAATTGCGAATGGCCCCTGACTGGTGTTTCACCTAGTCAAGGGCCATTCGATGGTGGTGCGCCTAACTGGACTTGAACCCGCTAGTCGCGGACGACGCCCCCGGCTCGCCAACCCTCGTTCTACTAGGCGATTCGCGTTCTCACTAGGTGTAACGCTGCGCTTCTTGCGCCAGCCGGGTTAGCGCTTATCGGGCTCAACGGGCTAAACTTGCCTCAGAAACGCCTCCAATACGCCTCCGCTCCGCCTCCGCTGGAGCCCTCGCCTGGGAGTCCTCATGAACGTCCGTCAGCTCATCGCCCTGTTGGAAGATGCCCCGCCCACCGCCGAGGTTCGTCTCGCGGTCCAGCCGGAGTGGCCCTTGGCATGCAACGTCCGGGGCGTGGCCTACGCCGACGACCTCGCAGACGAGGAAGATCTCGCGGACTATCGCTACGTCTACATCGTCGAGGGCGGCTCGGCAGGCGACGGGTACGCCCCGCGCGCAGCCTTCGACGTGGCGGTCTCCTAGGACCCAAGGAGGGCAACATGCTCAGCAACACCAAGCTCCGCAAGCTCGCAGCCGCTGTCCGGCGCCAGCACCCCGAGGGGCGCACCTTCACCAAGAAGGAGGCCCGGGACGCGGTGGTGCACTATCGCCTGTATCGCTACGAGGGTGCCTTCCTGCGGGAGGACTCGTGGCGCGCGGTCGAGGACCTGCTGGCCTCTTGACCACAGAACACCGAGCAGCAGTCCTTCTGGTCGGGGTTCTAGGACACAGCAGCCCGCTCCGGCCCCAACCCCTCACCCTGGACGGCTGTGTCCTCCTGCACCCGATAGCGCCCCCCCTCTGCGAAAGGTCCTCCAGCCATGGCCCGCACTCCGAAACGCCGCTCCCGGCTCGGCAGCATCTACCCCCAGCGCGACCACTTCCGTGCCCGGTATACCTACCAAGGCCGCAACCACACCCCCGGCCATACCTTCAGCACGTTCGCGTTGGCGGATCAGTGGCTGGCAGCGGAGCAGCTGCTCATCGACCGCGACCTCTGGACACCCCCCGCCGACCGTCGGGCCGCTGCGGAGCGGGAGTCCGTCGTGGATAGCCTCACGTTTGGGGAATACTCCGCCCGCTGGATCGACGAGCGGCAGGTGCGGGGGCGACCCCTCAAGGAGCGGACCGCAGCCGGGTACCGGGACCTCCGGACGCGTTATTTGGCGCGATTCCTGGACACGCCAATAACGGCTATCACCCGCGCGGACGTTGCGGCCTGGTATCACGACCTGGACCCCACCAAGACGACGGCTCGGGCGCACGCGTACAGCCTCTTCCGGTCCATCATGGCGAGTGCCGTGGACGACGGCCTCCAGCCGACCAACCCGGTGCATATCCGGGGCGCTGGTGGGAAAACCCACAAGCCCGACGTAGAGCTGTTCACCGCGCAGCAGGTGCAGCAGCTCGCGGATCTCATGCCCGCGCGTCACCGGCTGGCGGTTCTGCTGGCGGCATGGTGCGGGCTCCGGTTCGGGGAGATTGCAGCGCTCCGGCGTTCCGACCTCACCCTGCCGAAGGGCGACGCTACGGCGGGGGCGATTCTGCATGTTCGGCGGGGGATCGTGCGGGCGGAGGGCAAGCAGCACGTCACGACGCCCAAGTCGGTGGCGGGCGAGCGCACCGTGGTTATTCCGCCGCATATCGTGCCGGACGTCCGGACGCATCTAGTCGACCATGCTCAGTGGGGTAAGGACGGGCTCGTGTTCCCGCCGACGCACAAGGGCACGGATTACCTGACGCCGGGGCAGCTCTACGGCACCCCGCCCAAGAACGACCCTAAGACCGGTAAGTACCGCACCGGCACTGGTTACTACGGGGCTCGGGCCAAGCTCGGACGGCCCGACCTCAGCTTCCATAAGCTGCGGCACTTCGCCGCGACGAACTACGCCGTGGCCGGGGCCACCACGAAGGAGCTCATGGACCTGATGGGCCACGCCGACCCCGGCATCGCGATGCGCTATCAGCACGCCGCCCAGTCCAGAGCAACGGAACTGGCCGCGCGGGTGTCGGCGCTGGCCGGCATGGACGAGGACTCGGGGAGCTAACCCGAGCCCCCGCCCTGCTGTGTCCGCAGCGGGACGCTCAGGTGTGGTCTAATCGGGTGCGTGGACGACGAGCTGATGTACGTGGACGACGAGCGCTGGCGGGTTGCCTACCACGAAGCCGGGCACGCGATCGCTGCCGCGCTCTGCGGGGTCCAGTGGACGGAGGCCCGAGCCAACCCGAACCCCGACAACACCTTCCGGACGGCGGGCCTCTACCCGGACCACTACACGCCGGAGGATATCGGCCGGGCTAGCCTCGCTGGCTGGGTCGAGGGCGAAACGATCGAGGAGGCCGCTTCGGAAGCCTTCGTCGCTTGGGCGGGCCAGTACGCCGAGACGCGCAGCGGCTATGCGGAGTCCCTAGCCCGAACCGAAGCGGGCGCGGAGTCGGACTGGGGGAAGGTCTGGACCTACTGGAACGACCCCGCCCACACCCCGCACCAGACCGAGGACGACTGGGAAGCCGCGCTGGACGCCGCTTGGCCCCATGTCGAGGCGATGGCTCGCGAGCTCGCCGTGCACGGCATAGCGCGGGTTCCTACCAGCGAGTAACATTGGCCTCAGCGGTTTGGCATGCCGTCCTTCAGTTGGTGGCAGAAACCCCCGGCAGCCCTGGATGGGCCACCGGGGGTTTCTGTTGTTCAGGCTTCGCCGTCCACGGCGGTCTGCAGGTGGAGTGCCTCGGCGGGTTCCAGCCCCGCTAGGCCTGCGGCCTCCGTCAGAGCGTCGAGCTGCTCATCGGATAGGCGGCTCGCCATCCAGTCCCGCATAGGCTCGGTCGCCGTCAGGGTGCCGAACGGCTCGGCCAGGAGCGCCTCGAACTGCTCATCCGTCAGGACGCGGCTCAGCGTGGTCAGCAGCTCCCATAGCGGCATCGCCCAGAGTGCGAGGCGCGCCTTATCCCACTGGTCGAAGTAGTCGCTCATGCCGCTTCGCCTCCGTCCTGGCCGGAGTCGTCGCCCTGGGCGTTCAGCAGGTCAGCCGCCATCTGGGGGATGTTGTCCGCGAGCAGGTCCAGCCGCCGCAGGTCCATCCCCTCGTCGGCGCGCAGGCCGTCCTTGACGTCCTGATGGACGACGCCGCACTTGCGCTCCAGCTCTTCCAGGTGCGCCTCCCACGTCATCCCGACGCGGTACTCAAGCCCTTCGGCCGCAGCCGTCAGTTCCCGCTGGACGCGGTCCTCCTTGGGCTCGGTGGCGCGGTTCAGGGCGTTCCAGCGGGGGTGCCAATCGCGGGACTGCTCCGCCAACGGACGAGCGGCCTCCACGAATGCCCGCGCGCGGTCCTTGTCGCCGGTCTCCAGCGCCTTCTGCGCCAGGACGACCGCACCGGAGGCCGTCTGCCCGCGCATGGCGTCCTCGGCCTGCTGCCGGTAGTAGCCGAGTCGGGCGATGGTGTCGGCGTCGGGAGCAGCCGTCACGGGTCGGGCCAGGTCCCGCGCGGCCTTCTGTGCGGTGGCGAGCTCAGCGCGGGCGGCGTCCAGCTCCTGCGCCAGCCGATCCCGGATCTCCTTCTGGCGGGCGGCCTTCTCGCCGGGGTACATATCCTGCCGACGCTCGATTGCGCGAATCTCGTTATCGGCCTTCCAGAGAGCCTGCCGCGCATCGCGGGCGGCTTCCGCCTGGTTCTCGATGGCCATCTTGTAGGTGTAAGCGGGTCGGGGCATGGTCGCCCGTCCTTTCTTGTCAGATGAGCTCGGCGAGCTCGGATTCCTTGATGGTTGGGCGGATATTGAAGTCCGGATGCATACAGGCCAGCGCCGCCGCGATCACGAGGTCACCGTGGCCTTCTCCGGCACGCTTGATGTCGATCTGGGCATGGCCCGTGGTCGGCTTCAGCCGGAGCTTGAACCCGGCCAGCTCCCGCCGGAGCACATCCCCGAGCGGCAACTTCTTCGGGAGCTTGAAACGTCCTTGCTGCAGAGGGATCTCAAGCGCGGCGATCAGGTCCCGCTTGGCGGTGCCTGCCGGGCCGGACTTGTCGCCCCCGGTGATCGTCCGTCCGTACGGCGCGGTGTTGCCCATACGACCGTCCAGGTACGCATGCCGCAGCAGGTCCACAACCGGACGCCCGACGCCGGACTGGTCCACGTAGAGCCGCGAGCCGTCCAGCTCGGGCCGTGCCGCGAGCGCCACCACGTCCTCGACAACTTCCGTGTAGGGCGTGCCGAGCGCCCAGCGCTGAAGGTGAACGACGTGCAGTTGGCGCGTCAGCGGGGGCGGCTCGACCCATTGCCGGTCGCGGCGGAGGTCGTCCAGGCGCTTGTTCCAGGTGTGGATGGTCCAGCCCTCCGGCAGCGTGTCGACGTGCTCCACGATGGCGAGCGCCGAGTAGTCGTTGATCTGTCCGAGGTCCAGCCCCAGACTGAACTGGGTGCTCATGTGGTGGGTACTCCGTTCGGGAAGAGCGGCGCGACCTCGTCGGTCACGGCTCGGGCGATATCAGTGCCGGAGAAGATGGCGTCCTCCGTGTCGGTGAACTCCGCGAGGTAGTCCGACGTGAACACGAACCGCCCGACGGACGCCTTCACCTCCGCGATCCGCTGCTCGTTCCACTGGTGGGAGTCGTAGACCGTGACGCGGTGCTGCTCCCAGCCGTTCATGGGCGATTCGTCGCAGAGCGCATAGAAGAATCCGCGCTGGCCCCAGGGCGTAGACAGCACCATCACCTGCCCGTCGCTCCCGACCATCGGCAGAACCGACGCCCATACGTCGTCCTCCACGCGGGCGGCCTCGTCGCAGATCAGGAGCTTCACGTTGGCGAACCCGCGCACCGTTGTCTCGTTGCCGGGCATGCTCAGGATGCGGGACTTGTTGGGCAGCTCCATCTGGGAGTCGTTGTTCTTGCCGAGCCGTCCGGTGCCGCGCATTCCCTGCCAGATCGCCTTGATCCGGACGAGCATCTCCGTCGACTGCCGGAGCGACGGCGAGATGATCAGGACGTCCCGGCCGGGGCTGTGGATGGCGGTCCAGAGTGCCTTGTACGCGGTCGTGAAGGTCTTGCCGACCTGACGGCTGCACACAACGGCGATCCGGCCAGCGGTGGATCGTAGAAGGTCCGCCTGCCAGGGCTCGGGCTCGAATCCCCGCCCCCGGGCGAACGCCACCGGGTCCAGCGTCTCCACGAGCGATGCCGCAAGGGTGTTCACCGGAACCACCGCCGAACGCGGCTCGCGAGCCGACGCCACCACGGCAGCCGGAACCCGTCAATAATCAGGACCGTGGTCGGGTCCTGCTTCTCCAACATGTGGGCCGTTTTGCCGCCGTGCGCCCTCGGATAGATCCTCATGCCGCCGTCCTTTCTCTCATCTCTTCTTTGGTGCGGCGGATCCGGCGACATTCGCCGCCCCACACCCCGAACTCGTCGTGATTCCGGACTACGGCGCTGCACTCGATCTGGACCGGGCAGCGGTTGCAGCCGTGGGCGGCGTACTCCCGGTCCTCCGGGTCGTCGGAGGTCCACTCGTCCCGGCCAGCGCAAGGCGTCGCCCAGCCCCACTCCCGCAGCAGGTCCAGCGCATCGGCCAGCGCCACCCACTCCGGGCTCTCATTCCGCAGCCGCAGCCGCTTCGCGAGGGCGGCCTGCTCGATGGCGAGCTGATGATGATTGGGCAGCGCTCCGTCCGGGGTCCAGCCGCGATGGCCGGTGCCGCGCTGGTGCATACCCATCGTCCCGGCTGCCGCTGTCAGGCCGCATACAGCACAGCGCCTCATATCAGCTCATCCCAGGGCTCTACGACCTCCGCCTCGACAATGTCGGCAGGGAGCGCTCTGCGGTCCGCAGCGTCGCCAGCAGTCAGCGCCCGAGCCACCGCTAACCGAGCCTCCGGAAAGGACGCCAAAGCGACGAGGATGGTCTGCTGTAGCTCGGCCCACTCCGGGAGCGCGGCGATGTTCACGGTCACTTGTGGTTGGGGGTCCAGCTCGCCGGTCAGCTTGGCGAGCAGCTCCACGATGCCCCGCAGCTCCTTGATGGCCTGCAACGAGAGCGCCCGCGCGCCGTCCTTCTTGGCGCCGTCCAGAACCTCTTTCGCATCCTTGTAGAGCGACTCCAACCGGGCCAGCGCCGTATGCCCGGTCTGCTCGTGGACGGTCTTCAGGGCTTGGCGCATCGCCGGGGCAAGGTGGTTGCTGGTGTGGCGGCGGACGGAGTCGTAGCTGATGCCGTCGTACTTCTTGTTGATCGCGGCGTGACCCCGGCCATGGACGATGTCCGCCTCGATCTCTTCGCGCTGAGGGTGCTGGCAGACCTTGCACTGTGCGCGGGGAACGTTAGTCACAGCTAGATCAGCTCCCGAATCTCACGCTCGATCTTCAGTACGGCGTCCACCCGCGACGCGTGCGTTACGCCGCGTTGCTTGTAGCCCCGGTAGTCGCACATCTCACCCTTGGCGGCTCCGCAGTGCGTACACGGAACCGACTCCCAATCGATCTTCTTCATGCGTCCTCTCCCTCTCTTGGTCGGCTCTCGCCCGGCACGAACCGCCTATCCACTTCCCTGATCCAGTCCTCTCCTTTGGCGTACGCGAGCGCCTCGTCCCGCAGGTGCGCGCGTCGCCCCAGCGCTTGAGTCAGGCACCGTCGCGTGCAGCCCTGCGTGGGCTCGTGCTTTTGGTCGTTGACACCCTTGGGTTGCGTCGTGTGCTTGGTCACCTTGCGGTGCAGCGCCTCCGCCGCCTTCGTCAACGCGTCGTGCTCTGCGTCCTGCGCGCCCTCGCGGCGGATGGCGTCGCCCCGGCCACGGGCGCGGTGCTCGTCATCGCGGCGACCGCTCAGCGTGCTCAGGCAGTACGCCTGGACGGCTGCCGAGTTAGCCATCAGGACCCCCGCCAGCGCCCACCACTGGTCAGTGATGCTGGTTTCGTCATGCAGCAGGGCGAGCGCCGTAGCAACCTTCAGTTGTGTCAGCAGCCGGTGCCCGTCGAGCTCGTTGCCGCCACCCTGGACCTGCGCCAGCCGCGCCTGTCGGATCTGCGCCTTGATGTGGTCGGGGTAGTCGACCTCGTCCGGCAGCACCGGCACCGCCCAATCCAGCGACCCCGGCCACGGTGGGCAATCCTCGGTCGCCCCTGGATCAAGCACCGATACCCACACGAGCCGCTGCGGGGTCCCCGCGTCGGAGTCGTTCAGCAGCACATCGGAACGTGTCGGCTGCACGCCGATCACAACGACCAGCCGGTATGCGCCCGCCGGAACGAACCGTCGCCGCTCCGCCTGCGCGTTCTCCTGACCGAGCGACCCACCGGTCAGCCCTTCCCGCAGCGATGCGCCGATGGTGGAGCCGTTGCGGGTCGTCATCGCGCCCAAGGCCTCAACCTCACCCACGGTGATGAACCGATGCGGGTACGGCTGAAGCACGTTCTGCTTCTGACCCTTGTCGAACCGTAGGAACGTCGCTGCCAGTCCCTCGCCTGATCCAAGCGACCGCTCCACGTCGACCTGTTCGGGCACGCCTAAGAGCTCCCGCGATACGGAGACGAGCGACGACTTGCCCGCCCCCGACGGCCCAACCAGTGCAGCACCGAGATTCAGCGGGGCACGCCCACCAATCACCGGAGGCAGCACCGTCTCCGGTGGAACGTCCAGCAGCACTCGCAGCAGCACCGTGACCAGCAGCGCCTCCGGCCCGACCATCCGCGCGCGGGCGGCCTGGTGGATATGCGCCAGCACGGGCGTGCTGTCCCAGAAGTCCACGAAGTCGTCCACGGGGTTGCCGCCCGGATAGGGTCGCGCCTCCCCGTTGGTGGTCTTCTCGGCGGAGGCCCACTTCTCGGCGGGGTCGAACCCGGCATCACGCGGGGCGTTCTTCATGAAGTCCGCCCTGGCCTGGGCCTCGTCGTATCCCGACCATGTCGCGTTGACGAACTCCCACAGGTTGCACGCCAGCCAATGCGTCCGGTCGTCCCAGCCCTTGCCGCCTTCCGTCCGGCCCTCCGGCCAGTCGTGCATATCCCTGAGCTGAGCCAGGATCGCCTCGACAGCCCGCGCGGCGTACGGGTGGACGCTTCCGTCGGCGGGGGCTGGTATGTCCTCAGAATCGCGCTCAGCTCCTCCTGCGACGACATAGGGCGGGGCGGGGTCGGGCCGGGCCAGCCAAGCCTCAACGGCCAGCGGGTCGCCATCCACCGCGCGCCATTCGTACGTCGCCGGGTCCTGCGTGGCTGGCTTGAACATGAAGCGCTCCGGCTGGGCCGATCCGGAATCGAACTGGTCCGCCCCAAGCACCCCCACCAGTGCCCGCACAAGGTGCCCGTACTCGGCAGGAGTCACAGGGCGGCTCAGCGCGACGATCACCCGGAATCGGGGGTCATCCGGTGTAGAGCGCCAGGTGCTATGGATCACCGCCCGGCACCCGAGCACGAACTCCACCGCATCCGGCAGCCCGGCATCGGCATGGTCGGCATCCAGCGTGAGGGCGGTGCGCGTCAGGACGGAATTCCTGTTGCGTACGTTGCCGGCCAGCGTGCCGAATAACCAGTTGCCGCATTCCTTGCTATCGGCGGGATTCTCAGCAGCGGAAATAACGTCCGCCCATTCGATGCTCTCCCGTTCCCATTCCGAGCTGTCTTTGCGGGGCGCGGTGCTGATATCCAGCAGGTTACAATTGGTCCCGGAGTCGATATCTTCTGCGGAACGCCCCGGATAGGAGCCGGGGCGTTCTTGCGTTTCGTGGGTCACCGACCACCCCTAAGGACGCGCTCCAGGAGGTAGTCCCAGTCGGTGTCCTGGAGCCATACCTTCCCCATCAGGTGGACTGTCCATTCCAGGGCGTCCCGGTAGGTTCGTATCCGCTCGACGCCGAACCCGTACCCCGTGCCGGGCGAGGGGTCACAGTCGGTGTGCAGCGCGTGCCATTTCGCGGGCTCCGGCAGAGCCAGCAGATCGGCGGCGCAACGGATCCGCCCCAGGTGGGCGGCATCCCATGCTTTCCGCTCTTGGCGGTAGCGGCGCTTGTCGTCGTAGAGCACCTGCACGTACCCGTCGCCGTCGGCGATCGGCCGGGAGCAGCTATCACAGATCCAGGTGACGTCCATATCAGGCCACCCGCGTGAGGAGGTTGACGACGTCCTCGGTCTTCACCCGATAGGTGCGGGTGCGCCCGACGCGATAGAGGGGTAGGTCCCCCGCTTCGATGGAGCGGTTGATCGTCCGCACCGAGCAGCACGCGATCTCAGCGGCCTTGGGCTTGGAGACGTAGGTCCCGTACTGCTCGACGGCAGCGAGGACCTCGGGAGATTGCTTTGGCATGGGGTCGTCCCTCACAGGTGTGTTCCTGTGGGTGACTCCCTGCGTCCCATCCCCCGGGTGGTCGACCGGTTCTTCCGCAGTGGCTTCCCGCTGGCCGCCTCCCCGGCGTTGACCGGGCTGTCATGTTCAGGCAGTTCACTGGGGCAGGCGGCTTCCGCCCCCAGCTAGTCGACGCTTAGCCCCCGCCGACTCGGGTTCGGCGGGTTGCCCCGCCTGTCATGAGGCCAACTATAACCGGAAAAGTTGCAAAAGCTCGTCCGGCGCGGAACTCCCCGCAAATAACATCTACGCGCGGCAAATAACGCCAACCAGGGCGCGGAATAGATCTGGAGTTCTGGTTACGCGCTCAGGTCGTCGAGGGGTCGTTGCTGCGGGGGTTTATGGGTTTAGGGTTTACGGGGGTTGGGTGGGTGAACGCGCCAAGCCCTATGAAACGGGGTTGAAAAACACCAAAAAACATACATAAATATTGATTTTCATGAAGTGGTTTGCGTTCACTCATGGCCCCCCGGAAAACCCTAAACCCGTAAACCCCCTGGGGTGCTGGTCGGGAAACCCCTCATGGCCGGGGCATAACGTCTTCCACTGGGGCCATAGGGAACGCCAATGGGACGCCGATAGCTGCAGCGGGGGTGGCAGGTGGGGCAGCGTGTCCTTCTCAGGGACCGAAACGCCTCCATTCCGCCTCCGCTGCGAGAGCCCCGGAGCGAAACCCCTAGTGGGAGCGGGTTTGGATTGGTGCGCCTAACTGGACTTGAACCAGTGACCTCTGCCTTATCAGGGCAGCGCTCTAACCGTCTGAGCTATAGGCGCGAGATGCATTGGCACCGAGGAAGAACGTTACTACACCCCTGGGAGTTCGCAAAATCGGCGACACACCCCGCATGCAGGGCCCGATTCACCTTCCGAAAATTGAGGGAAGATGGCCCCATGCACCCCACGATCACCGCCTGGGTCGAGGCTGACCGCGGTCTCGATCTCTCCGCCATGGCCGGCTGCCTCGCGCCGGATGCGGTCCTCATCTCGCCACTCACCGACGCGTTCGCCTTCAACGGCGCCGACGAGGTGATCAAGGTCTTCGAGTCGGCGTTCGAGTTGCTGCGCGACATCGAGATCCACGCGGTCACTGGCGCTAACAATGACTGGGTCGTCCACGGCACCAACACCCTCAACGGCCACAACCTGGAGGAGATCCAGTGGCTGCACCTCAACGACGACGGCCTCATCGACCGCGTCACCTTGTTCATCCGACCGCTGCCGGCCGCCTTGGATCTGCTGGCGCAGATCGGCGTACCCATGGCGAAACGCGGACTTTTCGACCGGAAAGGCGCAATCGCCTCCACCGCAGCCCGACCGCTGGCAGCGGCCTTGCGAGCAGTGGAGGCGATCGTGATGCCTCAGTTGCGGAAGATCAGTCCTCGGCGAGGGTGAGCTCGAGGCCACCGATCATGGCGGAGGCCAGGTTGTACAAGAACGCACCCAGCGTCGCCAAGGCGGTGAAGATCACCACGTCGATCACGGCGATCAGCGCCGCGGTGCCCATCACCTTGCTGGTGTTGATGTAGTCCTGGATCCGGAACGGGGTGTCATCACCAGGGGTCTGGATGATGTCTCCGACGATCTTGTTGATCTCCTGGAACATGCCGGACGCCGAAATGACGGCCCAGATGGTGCCCGTCGCGACCCAGAGCACGATGCCCGCGGCCACGGAGAACAGGAACGCGGTCTTCATCACCGACCAGGGGTCGATCTGGGCGAGCCGCAGTCGCGCCTTCCGCGTACGCCGCGCCACGCCTGGGCGGTGGATTCCGGCGTCACCATCCGTTCCTGGAGCTGGCACGCCATCGACGGCCGTCTCGGCACCCATCGCACCGGTCGCCGCGCCCACAACGCCCGTCGACACCGTCCGCGCGCGCTCTTTGACCTTTGCCATGAAGGCGGCGGACTTGCGCTCCTCGGCCGACACCTTGACGGTTGGCTCGGCCAGCTCCTCCGGACGCACGCGCGTCTCGTCGCGATTGACCCCAACGGGCACCGTGAGCTCGGAACGATGCGTGGTCAGATCCGCGTCCGGGCCAGCCATGTCCGGCCGCTTGGCCGTCAAGTCCGCCCTATGCGTGGTGACATCCGGCTGGTTGAAGGTCTGCTGACCAGCCGCAGGGGAAGCTGGGGGAGCGGGCGTCGCGCTGCCCGCGGCCGACCCCTTGTTGTTGCGTCGGGTCCATTTGCGTACGCGGTCAGCGCGCGCGCCCTTGTCGACACCGCTGGTGTCCGTCCCTGACGTCTGGCCAGCCACGACGTCGGCGGCCGGTCGGATCATCGTCGTGTCAGGCTCCGCACCCGGCAGGTTGCTGCCGGGATTCTTCGGATCACTCACGGTCGTCCTCCTCCGCCTGGGCGGCATCATCATCGCCTGCATCGCTGTCATCGGATCCGGCATCGGTCAGCTCGGAATCATGTGGCGACGCTCCATCATGCACTCCCGACGCGCCGTCGGTCGATTCTGACGTTCCGTTCCCGTCGATATTCTCCGGGTGGTCGCCGTTCCCGTTGCCGCCGTTGCCGTCACCGTCAACCACAGAATTCTCCGGGTTCAAAGCGATGAGGGAAACGAGGTCGTCTTCGCGTACGCCAACGAACTTGACGCCCATCGTGTCGCGACCCTTGACGGGGACTTCGGTCACCGCACTGCGGGTGATCTGACCGCTGTGCTTGATCGCGATGACCTCATCGGACTCCTGCACGATCAGGCCACCGACCAGCTGCCCGCGCTCGTCGTTCAACCGCATGGCCTTCACGCCGAACCCGCCGCGGCCCTGTTCCCGGTATTCGCTCACCCGAGTCCGCTTCGCGAACCCCTCGTCGGTCACCGTGAACACGAACCGGTCGTCCTGCGGCAGCTCATCATCGATGATCGCCATGGACAACAGCTGATCGCCGTCGCGGAACTTCATGCCGGTCACACCCGACGTGGCCCGGCCCGTCGGCCGCAGCTGACCATCGTCAGCGGGGAACCGAATGGCCTGTCCCTTGCGCGACAGCAACAGCACGTGATCCTCCGGCCCGCACAGCCCGGCCCCGATCAGCTGGTCATAGTCGTCGCGGAAGTTGATCGCGATGACGCCCGCCTGCCGCGGGGAGTCGTACGCCGACAGGTCCGTCTTCTTCACCAGGCCAGCCTGGGTCGCCAGCAGCAGATACGGAGCATCCTCATAGCTCCGGATCGTCAACACCTGCGCGATGCGCTCATCGGGGAGGAAGGACAGCAGCCCCGCCACGTGCGAACCACGCGCATCCCGGCCGGCCTCCGGCAGCTGCCACACCTTGGCCCGATAGACCCGGCCCATGTTGGTGAAGAACAGCACCCAGTGATGGTTCGTTGTCGCAAACAGGTGCGCGACCTCATCATCGGCCCGCAGCGCCGCCCCGCGTACGCCCTTGCCACCGCGCTTCTGCACGCGATACTGCTCGGTCCGGGTGCGCTTGGCGTACCCACCCTGGGTGATCGTCACCACAACATCGAAGTCGGGGATGAAGTCCTCATCGGACATGTCCCCATCAGCGGCGACGATTCGGGTGCGCCGGTCATCGCCATACTTGTCCACGATCTCGGCAAGCTCATCACCGATGATCGTGCGCTGGCGTTCATCGCTGGCGAGGATGTCCTTGAGATCGGCGATCCGCCGCTCGATCTCGGCGAGCGTGTCGATGATCTTCTGCCGCTCCAGCGCCGCGAGGCGGCGCAGCTGCATGTCGAGGATCGCGGTCGCCTGGACATCATCGATGTCCAGCAGCTGCTTCAGGCCCTCGCGGGCTTCCTCGGTCGACGCCGAGCGCCGGATCAGCGCGATGACCTCGTCGAGCGCATCGAGCGCCTTGACCAGACCGCGATAGATGTGGGCCTGTTCCTCAGCCTTGTTGAGCCGGTACTGCGTCCGCCGCCGGATGACCTCGATCTGGTGGGTGATCCAGTACGAAATGAACTGGTCCAGTCGCAGCGTCCGCGGCACGTCGTCGACGAGCGCCAGCATGTTGCAGCCGAAGGTGTCCTGCAGCTGCGTGTGCTTATAAAGGTTGTTCATCACCACGCGCGGCTGGGCGTCGCGCTTGAGCACGACGACGAGTCGCTGACCTGTGCGGGCGGACGTGTCGTCCTTGATGTCGGCGATGCCGCCGAGCCGTCCGGCGTTCACGAGCTCGGCGATCTTCTCCGCGAGCCGGTCCGGGTTGCACATGTGCGGCAGCTCGGTGATGACGAGCTGCGTACGACCCGACTTGTCTTCCTCGATATCAATGACCGCGCGCATGGTGACCGACCCGCGACCGGTCCGGTACGCCTGCTCGATCCCGTCCCGGCCCACGATCAGCGCGCCGTTGGGGAAATCGGGGCCCTTCACCCGCTGCATCGCAGCTTCGAGCAGTTCCTCGCTGGTGGCCTCCGGGTGCTCCAGCGACCACTGGACGGCCTCGGCGACCTCGCGCAGGTTGTGCGTGGGGATGTTGGTGGCCATGCCGACCGCGATGCCGGTCGAACCATTGACCAGCAGGTTCGGGAACCGCGCCGGGAGCACGGTCGGCTCCATCTCACGGTTGTCATAGTTCGGCTTGAAGTCGACGGTGTCCTCGTCGATGTCGCGGACCATCTCCATGGCCAGCGGCGCCATCTTGCATTCGGTGTATCGCATCGCCGCCGCCGGGTCATCACCCGGGGACCCAAAGTTGCCCTGTCCGGACACCAGCGGATGCCGCATGACCCACGGCTGCGCGAGCCGCACCAAGGTGTCATAGATCGCCGAGTCACCGTGCGGGTGATAGAGACCCATGACCTCGCCGACGACACGGGAGCACTTGTTCCAGCCGCGATCGGGGCGATAGCCACCGTCATACATCGCGTACAACACACGTCGGTGCACCGGCTTCAGGCCATCGCGCACATCGGGCAGCGCGCGGCCCACGATGACGCTCATCGCATAGTCCAGATAGGACCGTTGGATCTCGACCTGGAGATCGATGGGTTCGGTGGTGCCCTTCTGCGGGGGAACGATCTCGTCGACGAGGGATTCGGTGTCGGTCGTCGGTTCGTCCGGCGTCTCAGTCATGCTTGCCTAACTAACGTCTGGATGCGGGAGGGGTAGCGGCACGTCTGGTCGGCGTCATCACGCAGACCGCGGCCCGGTCAGATGTCGAGGAACCTGACGTCCTTGGCGTTGCGCTGGATGAACGTGCGGCGCTGCTCGACGTCCTCGCCCATCAGGATCGAGAACATCTCGTCGGCACGCGCGGCGTCCTCGAGGGTGACCTGGAGCAGGATCCGGTTCTCCGGATTCATCGTGGTTTCCCACAGATCGTCCGCGTCCATCTCACCCAAGCCCTTGTAGCGCTGGATCGGGTTGACCTGCGGCAGCTTCTTGCCGGCTTCCTGCCCGGCCTTCAGCAGCGCGTCGCGTTCATAATCCGAGTACGCCAACTGGTGCTCGGAGTTCGTCCACCGCAGCCGGAACAACGGCGGCTGGGCGAGATAGACGTGACCGTTGTCGATCAGCGGCTTCATGAACCGGAACAGCAGCGTCAGCAGGAGCGTGCGAATGTGCGCACCGTCGACGTCGGCATCGGCCATCAGCACGAGCTTGTGATAGCGCAGCTTGTCGAGGTCGAAGTCGTCCTGCATGCCGGTGCCGAGCGCGGTGATGATCGCCTCGACCTCGCGGTTGGCGAGGATCTTGTCGAGCCGCGCCTTTTCGACGTTGAGGATCTTGCCGCGGATCGGGAGAATCGCCTGGGTCCGCGGGTCACGGCCGTTGCGGGCCGAACCACCGGCAGAGTCGCCCTCCACGATGAAGAGCTCGCACTCCTCGGGGTTGGTCGACTGGCAGTCCTTGAGCTTGCCGGGCAGACCGCCGGAGCCGAGCAGGCCCTTGCGGTTGCGGGCGAGATCACGGGCCTTGCGGGCAGCCGCACGAGCGCTGGCCGCAGCCTGCGCCTTGCGGATGATGATCTTGCCCTCGGACGGATTCTCCTCCATCCAGTCCGACAGGATGTCGTTGACCGCGCGCTGCACGAACGACCGTGCCTCGGTGTTGCCGAGCTTGGTCTTGGTCTGGCCCTCGAACTGGGGTTCGGACAGCTTGACCGACACGATCGCGGTCAGGCCTTCGCGGATGTCCTCACCCGCCAGCCGGTCCTCGGGCTTCTTCACCATGCCCCAGGCCTCGGCCCACTTGTTGACCGTGTACGTCAGCGCCGACCGGAAGCCCTCCTCGTGCGTGCCACCCTCATGAGTATTGATCGCGTTGGCGAAGGTGTGCACCGATTCCGTGTAGGCCGTCGTCCACTGCATCGCCAGCTCCAGCGACAGGCCCTGGGCCTCATCCTCGGTCTCGAGGTTGATCACGCTCGCCTGGATCGGGTCCTTGCCCTTGCCGTTGAGATAGCGCACATAGTCGACCAGACCCTCGTCATAGCGATAGGTCGCCGCATGCTGCTTGCCGTCCTCATCGACCTTGTCCTCGCGCTCGTCGGAGATCTTGATCGTGAGGCCCTTGTTGAGGAACGCCATCTCACGGAACCGCGTGGACAACGTCTCATAGGAATAGTCGGTGGTCTCGAAGATGTCGTCGGACGCATAGAACGTGACCCGGGTGCCGGTGTCACTGCGCTCGGGTCCCTTGACGAGCTCACCGGTCGGGACGCCAAGGTGGAACTCCTGGGTCCAGAGGTGGCCGTCGCGGCGGACCTCGATCGTCAGCTTCTCCGACAGGGCGTTGACCACCGAGGCACCGACGCCGTGCAGACCGCCGGACACCTTGTAGCCGCCGTCACCGAACTTGCCGCCCGCGTGCAGCTCCGTATAAACGAGCGTCACCGCGGGAATTCCCTTGCCAGCATGGGTTTCGACCGGGATGCCACGACCGTTGTCGCTCACCGAGATGCCGCCATTGGCCAGGATGCGCACGTCGATGGTGTCGCAATAGCCAGCGAGCGCCTCGTCCACGGCGTTGTCGACAATCTCATAGACGAGGTGGTGCAGGCCGCGCTCACCGGTCGACCCGATATACATCCCCGGGCGCTTGCGGACGGCCTCCAGGCCCTCGAGCACGGTGATCGCAGACGCGTCATAGACGCCCTCTTCGACCAGGTGGCGGGTCTGCCGCTCGGCCTTGGCCTCGATCTTCGCTGATTGCTCTTCGGTGATCCCCGGTTGGGCATCCGGAACAGGAACGTCTTCGACCGCCAGCTGCTGGTCACCGTCCGGCGAGAGCGAGTCCAAGCTCTGCGTCATGGGCATCCTTCCGATCACGAATTTCAGGACCCGGTCCACGCCATCGGGGTGACGAAAAGGCGGCCGGGCCAACCTCACCAAGTCTACCGCGTTTTATGTCAGAACCCGAGTCTGGAGGGCCTCCGACCCACAGGAATTGCCGTTGATTGGCCCAAAACGGTCTCTCCGAGCGCTCAGCGGGGGTGTAACAGTTCCCCCATACGCCTCCGGGGGCCCCCAGCCCGCCAAAAGGCGATTCCTGCCCTTCCACTTCGTGCCTCCCCAGCGGGCCGAACCGCCGCGCCCCAGCCGGGCGTACGCCTTGGGTAACACCCTGATCAAGCCCGCTCGGCGCGCGCTGCCACCAACCCACCCCGGTATATCCTCGGACGTGCTGTCCGTCGCGGGGACGAGCAGTCGCGGTCATCGCCGCACTCGGCAATCGCGGCACTGGGCCGCACAGGGCAATCGCGGGAATATCGGAGGTGGGGACCCCATGGTCTGGATACTGGCCATCGCCGTCTCACCCGCCCGCACCTGGGCAGCCCGCCTGCCCGCACCCCCGAGCAAGGGCGAACCGGAGCTCATCCGCCTCGCCCCGGGCAGCCCTCGCGACACCGACACTCCACCCGACACAGTCACCCCAGCGACCGACACCGTGACGAACAACGCGGTGGCTGATACTTCGGCGACCGGGACGGCGACGATCGACGGCCCGAAGAAGCCGCCGTCGAATGCTGCGGCGACACCGGATGGTCCGTCGGCGCACACCACCGACGCCTCCACACGCACCCCCAACACCACCAACACCACCGACGCCCCCGCGTCGGACCTGATCCGCACCGAGGGCATGCCCTCGGCCGTGTGGACCGATGGCCAGCAGACCTTGGTCGGCGTCGCCGCCCTCGAGCGTGCCGGGGTCAAACCGGCCGGTTTGATCCTGGATCCGTACGCCTTGATCTCCACGTACGCCAGCCCCGATGCAGCCGAGGCCACCCCGGCCCCATCCGAGGCTTCCGGTGGCCCGGAAGCAGTCGCGGACCCCGTCGATGTAGTCGCCGCACTGCTGGGGGAGGTCTACCGCCTGGCCGTCGATCGGATCGGATCGGCTCCGGAGCAGACACTGGTCACCCACCCCGATGGATGGTCCCTGGAACAGATCGCGCTGCTCCGACGGGCTGCGAACCGCGCGGGCCTGTCCATCGATCCGGTGCCCGAACCGATCGCGGTGGCGGCGGCGTACCGCGCACATGGCGGACAGGGCACGCGTTTCCTGATGCTCGATGCTGATCGCAACACCGCCTCCGCCATCGCCCGGATGGGCACCACCTTCGTCGTTCTCGGCACGGCCAGCGCCGATGATCACCTCAACGCCATCGACGTGTTGCCCCGGTTAGCCGACGAGGCCCTTGCCCAATCCGGCACCCGACGCGAGGTGCTCGATGATGTCGTGGTCACCGGGGAAGCTCTCGACCCCGGTCTCGGCGCGATCGGGACCACCTTCCTGCAGCGACCCGCGACCGAACTGCCCTCGGAGTTCCTGGCGACGGGCGCGCTGTTCTATGACCGGTCCCTGCATGAGGTCCCGCCACCGCCGGCTCCAGAACGTCCGCCGCCCCCACCGCCACCGCCACCCCCGGTGCGGATCAACCACGCGGCGCCGCCGACCAAGAAGCGGTTGCCGATCGTCCCGTTGTTGATCCTGATCCTGGTCGTGCTTGTGCTGGCGGAGCTGTTGTTCGTCTATTGGCCGTTCTGACAGCAGTTCTCCCAGCCAGCCCTGCGCTGCTCGCTGCCAGTCCTGCTCCCAGCCATCCCAGCGTGCCTCAACTGCTCTGATCTCGCCCGAAACCTGACGAATGACAGGGTCGGACGCAACTATTTCGTTGGACCTCGTATTTCGTCAGGTTTCGGGCGGCTTCGAAGGCGCAGCTGCTGGATTATGCAGGCCCAGACCAGACTCTGATCCAAACCACGACTCAGGTCCAGGCCCCGGGTGGCAGGACGGTGACGGGCACCCAGAATCCGCGTGATTCGCCGTGCGGTGCGTCTCGCCAGAATTTGTTGGTGAAACCCTGGTCGATCTGGTGTGCGGCATAGCTCTGTTCGCGTACGCCCACAAAGACATGTCCGGTCGGTTCCCACTCGCCCGGCAGATCAGCGCTGACACGGATCGGGAGATTCGGGATGCCCGGCTCGAGCTTCATGCTCTTGGTCGTCACCAACGTCCCATCCGGTGTGCGGGTCATCGCCGCCATATCGCGACCGTGATAGACCCAACCGTCGGTCAGTCCGACAACTCCGGACTGGAACAGCAGGATCGGCTCACCGGCGGTGTTGGTCGCGGTGCCGTACGCCCGGATCTCCCAGTGCGGGCCATCGTGCTTGTAGTCGCCCTCGGGTTGAAGGCGTACTTCGGCCCGCTCCATCGTGAACGTGAACGAGCCGACATCGACGGTGGCTCCGGGCGCGTACGCCCGAATCCGGTCCTGACGACGCTCAAAGCCACCGGCCGCCCAGATCGTGCCGATCAGGAGAATAAGGATCGCCCCGACGATCAACACGATCACCCCACCGCCCACACCGGGACGCCGAGGCACTGGCCAGGCCGGGTCGAGGGGGAGGGGGTCAAGCTGAATGCCGGGGGGATTCGCATACCCCGGCCCGAGCGGCGTACTCATGAGGCCCCCGGCGGCACCGGCGGCTGCAGGACGATCTGTCGATAGAAACGGTCGGTCCGGTTCATGACGCGCACCCCCATCAGGTGATCCGCTTCGGCTTCGGGGACTTCGAAGATGATCTCGCCCCTGGTGGGCACCCCGGGCTCGAATTCGTGACACGTGAAGGGGCGGCGCCCGACTGACGCATTCGTGGTGTACGACCAGTACTGCCGGTTCCGGCCCACCAGATCCAGGTGACAGAACGACCCCACCTCCGGCACCGTCGCCTCGAAACTGGCGATAACGTAGGTCGCCC
>JAUNUL010000002.1:24006-27136 GCA_030538175.1 Propionibacteriaceae bacterium
TGCGATATTCACCGGCGATGATGCGGCTCTGCTGCAGGGCGAGGATCCGCACCTGTACGCCATCCTCGGTGACCGTGCTGGCGCCCGGCTGCAGCTGGCGACCCACGAGCTCCTGATGCATGCCGGCGAAGAAGGACCACCCGGCGATATAGACCGCACACAACATCGCCACGATCCACAACCCCAGCCACGCCCGAACCCTGCGCCGGGCGCGTTCACTCATCGGACCCGGACTCATCGCAACACCCCCACGCGTTCGACGGGGAACTCGAAGACCTTGTCCTTGGCCACCCCGACCAACTCGGCCGCCCGGGCTTCATCGATGCCGAGGTCGACCACGGCCCGGGTGCGATACCGGAAGGTCACTTCCTTTTGGGCGAAGCCCAGGCGCAGACCCTCGAGCCGTTGCGGGTCAACATCGAACGCCACGGTCCGTTCCTCCCAGAAGCCGGTCGCCACCTGGGGAGGTCGGCCGGCCGCCAATTCGGTCGGCACATCGTCGGGATAGTAGGTCGCGATCTCGGCCATGTCGTTGACACCCGCGCGGAAGAACTCACCGCGCAGCCGCATGATGATGAAGATCCCATTGGCGGCTCGCTCATCGGTGACGTCCTTGAGTTGATAGGCGGAGTCGACCGACAAGACACTGCCGAGGACGCCATCGATATCGACGGCCTCACCCACGCCGACCTCGACGTTATGGAAACGCGTGGGCCAGGCATCCGGACCGAACTGCCGATCGAACAGCGCCTCCAACCCGCCCGCTGCCAACAGGACCGCGAACGCCACCAGCGCCGCGGCAACCTGGCGGCGGGTGAGCCGACGCTTCGTCAGCCGACGCTTCCTGTCGATGGACGCAGCGTCCGTCGCCGCACTCCCGGCTGCAGCATCAGCAGACACCATGTCGGGTGCAGTCGCCACCGGCTGCTCCGGCGGGGTGGTCACGATTCCGCCCTCCGGGCCGGCGTGGCCTCGATGTCGACGGGGGCAACCCCAGCGGTCCGTCGGGCCGGAGTGACCTCCGTTTCGAGGCGATCCGCCCGGCCTTCGGCCCGCGACCGGAAGAACAGCAGGCATTCCCGCAAAGCCACCGCCAGCAGGCAGATCCGCAGCGGCTCGAACGGCAGCTCTTTGGACAAGTCGATGAGGACGTCCCAGCGGTACCAGAAATCGACCGTGTGGCCGCCCATCGCCCGGGTCATCAAGTGGGAGAACACATCCGACAGCCGGGTGATGGCGAGGTGGAGGAAGACGAACGCCGACAGGAACAGCACGCCCGCATTCAGCACCAACCGCAGCGACTGGAACGTGGGCACATACTTGTCGTCGATATCGCCCAGGAAGACCGACTGGAACTCCAGCCAGGCCCGGCGTTGCGTCGACGATCCCCGTCGCCGAGGTCCACTCGTCTGGAGGCGGACGAGCTCCCGGGCAGCGTCAGTGGGACGGGTTCCCTTGCGCCACAGGTCGGCGACCGACAGCACATGCGACCCATAGATGAGGGCCGCCACGGCCAGCCAGGCCATGGGTTGGCCGATCACCTCGAGCAGGAACGGGATCACGTCCTCGGCGAGAAACCCACCGACCACCTTGATCACAGCTGGCAGGTTGATCTTGATCACCGCGAGGACCGCCGCGATCCCATCGACCCATGAGTCGATCCACTGGGACAAGGCTCGATCGAAGAACCAGTCCCGCAGATAGGTCAGCAGGTGGCCACCGGACAGCAACAGGCTCAACATGAAGAAGGCCTCGACGAACGCCGCCACCAGTCCCAGCACCCGCAAGCCGGTCGCCTCATGAACGGCATCCAGGAGTCGCCGGATCAGATAGGCGCCGGCGACGACAGCGATCACGATGCCGATCTGACCCGCAGTCTGAGGGGCCAGCTGGGACGCCAGCGTCTTCTCGCTGAGGATGCCCGTTTGGACCAGGGAGCTGATCATCAACTCCTCCGCCCGCTCCTGGACGAAACCGAAGGCGGCATAGATGCCGAGGAATGGCAGCAGCGTCAGGGCCAGCAGCCGGGCAATGCCCTCGTCCCGATCATCAGCCGGGGCGTCGTCGGGCAGGAGCGTGCGGATGCCCAGCTCTGCACCGACCAGGCGGAGTTGGAGGACGATCGCCCCCAGGATGAACACGAACCCCATCGAAAAGATGACGAGGGCGGGCCACGGGTGGTCGAACGAGATCGACGCCCCGATCCGCAGCGCCGCGCCATAGCCCAACCAGCCGATCAACTGCAGCGCAACGAGCTGGGGAAACAGGCGCACGAACATCCGCACGGTATCCACGGTGAGCACCCGCAGGTACCGCCAGAATTCGAGAACCGCATCGGTCAAAGCGCCTGCCATCGCACAGCATCCTAAGCACTGCCGGGGGCTGGCAGGTCACCGATTGCCCAGCTGGTCAGGGATATCCGAGTGGATCAGCCATAGGTATCCCGCGGTCCCCGACCCTGGACCGATCGGCGCCCGTGTTTCCAGCTCGGGGCGTCGGGCCCCTTCACGTCCACACGGGTGACCGAACCATCCCCGAGCTCGGTGTTGAGTCGGGCGACGAGTTGGGGTGCGAACAGGCGCAGCTGCGTGGCCCAGGCGGTCGACGACGTACGCACCGTCAGCACCCCGTCGGCGAAGGCTTCCGGGGCCGAGTGGTCGGCGTTGACCGGACCGACCAGCTTCGGCCAGTTGCCCAGCAGCAGATGGATGTTGACTTGGGTGTTCCAGCCCTTCTGTTCGACGAGCCTGTCCAGGGCGGCGCCAACCAGCATCGGGTCACGGTCATCGGGGTGGGCACCGGACGCCTGTGGCCCACTCACCGGGCGCGGGCGACGACGCTTTTTCGGCACAGCCGCACGCTTGCGGGCCGACACGGAGGCCGCGATCTGTCGGGCCAGATCAACACCGGTCGGATCGTGATCCTCCCCGGCCGCCGCCAGTTCGGCGGACCGTTCGATCCGCTCGTCCCGCCCCGCATCCCCGGTGCCCGGATCGTCGGCACAGGGGTCCTCACGCGGATCACTCATCCTGCGCATCCTCCGCCGCAATCGCCTTATCCGTCCGCGGATCGCTGCCCGTGCCTACGCCAATCTCCGGGTCGCTCTCCGCGCTTACGCCAATCTCCGGAT
>JAUNUL010000003.1:0-8135 GCA_030538175.1 Propionibacteriaceae bacterium
CGTGGCCATGACCGAACCGAACGGTGCACCGGCCATGGCGAGGCTCGCGCCGAGACCGCGCTTGCCCTCCTGGGAGTGTTCCATCGACATCAGCGTCGCGCCGGCCCATTCACCGCCGACCGCGAGGCCCTGAGTCACGCGCAGGATCGCCAACAGGATCGGTGCGGCCACCCCGATCGTGGCCGCTGTCGGCATCAGACCCACGATGAACGACACCGCACCCATCATGAACAGGGTGATGATCATCATCTTCTTGCGGCCGTACTTGTCGCCGAAGTGACCGAACAGCAGGCCACCGATCGGCCGTGAGGCATAGCCGGTGAACAGCGTCAGATAGGACAACAGGAGCGCGACGCCGGGCTCCAGGTTGGTGAAGAACAGCTTGGGGAAGACCAACCCGGCGGCGGCGCCATAGAGCAGAAAGTCGTAGTACTCGACCGTCTGCCCCAGAAAGCTCGACACCACTGCACGGCGACGTTCCGCCGGCGTTGTTTCTTGGACAGTGTCAATGGACATCGTGGATCCTCATCGTTGAGACCGCGAGCTGTTCGCGTTCATCGGGGTTTCCATCAGGGTCGGCCAGGTGGAAAGTCGCGCGACACGGCTTGTTCCACTGGGTGGACCGTAAGATGCGGCCATGGCAGTCAACGGTGACGGGCCCAAGCGGGTCGCTTCAGTACGCAAGGCCCTGCTGTTGATCCAGACCATCGAGCATCATGCGGAGGTCGGTTTGGGGGTCTCCGAGTTGGCCCGCCGGGCCGAGCTGCCGAAGTCGACGGCCTTCCGGCTGCTGCACACCCTCGAGGAGGAGGGGGCGGTTGTCAGCGTGAACGGCCACTATCGTCTCGGCCCGCTGGTCGCGGACACGCTGTCGATTCCCAGCAGTCCCGTCATCGATCGGGTGCAACGAGTGGTCACGCCGTTCTTGGCTGCCTTGTTCGAGCAGACCCGAATGACCGTCCAGCTCGCGGCACCGGTGGCTGGCGAGATCGTGTTCCTGAACAAGCTGCACGGCGTCCACCGCGTGGCCAGTCCGTCCCGGATCGGGGGTCGCGCCCCGGCGCACTGCACCAGTCTCGGCAAGGCATTGCTGGCGTACGATCCGGAGGCGCTTGATCGGCTCTGCGAAACCGAGCTGATCCCGTGGACAACCCGCACCATCACCGATCCCAGCGATCTTCGGCGCCATGTCCTGCGGATCCGGCGCACGCGGATCGCCCGCGATGACGGGGAATACCTCGACGACGTCGCCAGTGTGTCCTCGGTGGTCACCGACGAACACAACAAACCCGTCGCCGCCTTGGCCGTCACAGGCTCGCGGACCGCGGTCCCGCGGGGGCGGTTCGACGCGATCCTCCTGGAAGTCTGCGCCCGGGCCAGCGCCGCCTATCGCCACAGCATCACGGTCGAGCAGCGGTGACATCGATCGCAGGATCGGCGCTGAGCGACAGTCGAGCGGCCACCGCTCGATGCCACTTTGTGGCACGGTCTCTCCGCATCGGTCGGTTCGGCTTCCTAATCTCGATGACACCACCACCCGACCAAACAAGGAGCAGCAATGTCGCTGACCACCGAGGTGCTGATCGCCGGCGCCGGGCCAGTGGGGCTCGCCCTGGCGAACCTGCTCGGACAGTATGGCCGTCGCGTGATCCTCATCGAATCCCGCAGCGAACTCATCGACTATCCCCGCGGGGTCGGCATGGACGACGAGTCCTTCCGGTCGATCCAGACCATGGGCCTGGTCGACGAGGTCACGCCGTTCACCGTGCCCCATCACGTCATGCGCCTGGTCAACGGCCACGGCGAGGTGATCCTCACCAACGACCCCAAGGGTGAGCCGTTCGGTTGGCCCCGCAAGCACGGCTTCATCCAACCCGCCGTCGACAAGGTCATGCACGACGGCCTCGCCCGCTATGACAACGTCACGGTCCTGTTCGACCATGAGCTCACCGGGCTGACTGATCACGGCGACCGGGTCGTCGCCCAGGCAAGCACGGGCGGGGAGGTCGTGGAGATCGAGGCGGCGTACGTCGTCGGCTGCGAAGGTGGCCGATCGTTCACCCGCGGCTGGCTGGGGGTCGACTTCGAGGGCAAGTCCCCGCCCACCCGCTGGGTCGTGATTGACGTACGCAACGACCCGCTCGGCGTCCCGAATGTCTATCTCGGTGCGGACCCTGCACGACCGTATGTGTCGATCGGTCTCCCGCACGGGATCCGGCGCTGGGAGTTCATGCTGTTCGACAACGAGCCCAGCGAGAAGGTCGAGGACGACACGTTCATCGCCGACCTGCTGCGTGACCATGTCCCCGACTCGGCACAGCTCGACGTGATCCGCCGCCGCGTCTTCACCCACCACGGCCGGATCGCGTCGCACTTCCGCAAGGGCCGCGTCCTCATCGCCGGGGATGCCGCCCACCTGATGCCGGTGTGGATGGGCCAGGGCTGGAACTCCGGCATGCGCGATGCCACCAACCTGGCCTGGAAGCTCGCCAGCGTCCTCGCCGGCCAGGCCGGCGACGGGTTGCTCGATACCTATGACGTCGAGCGCCGCGACCACGCCAAGGCGATGATCGACCTGTCGATGACGTTCGGCACGATCATCAAGCCCACCGACAAGGCGGTCGCATTCCTGCGCGACTCGGCTTCCCGACTGTTGAACCTGTCGCCGCAGGTGAAGGAGTACTTCACCGACATGCGGTTCAAGCCCATGCCCCGCTATGGTCGCGGCGTGGTCGTGGAACCCGACACCCTTGTCGCGGGCCAGTCCGCGCCGCGCCGCACCGGTCGGTTCGTGACCATCCGCAACGCCGTCGACAAGCGGTCCCCGGTCGGCCTGCAGTTCATCCAGCCGCGCGTTGCGACGACCACCGGCACGGGCCTCCTCCTCGACGACGCGATCGGCCCGTGGTGGACCGTCGCTGCCTGGGGCAACGACCCCGCACGGCTGTTCGGGGCCGAGGACCGCGAGCGGTTGCAGAAGTTGGGCGCCCGGATGGTCGCGTTCGTCTCCGAGACCCAGCGGGCGTGGGCCGAAAAGGAGTACGCCGACACCGGTTCGCTCATCGTCGGTGACCTCGACGGCAGCCTGAAGAACTGGTTCGACACCCGGGCGATGGGCATGGTCTTCCTGCGCCCTGACCGGTTCGTCGCTGCCGCCTGCCTCGCCCAGGAGGCTCCGCGCGCGCTCAGCTCCCTGCTGACCGCGATGTCGGCCACCGTTGACTGAGCCTCGTCAACTCACCGTCGACTGAGCGCTTGGATGGCGGGGCGCTGCTCACGGCTGGGGAATGAAACTCCCGGTAGCCGTGAGCAGCACCTTGCCGTCATCGTCGGTGACCTCGACGTTCACCACCCACAGCCGCCGCCCGAACTTCACCGGCGTGGCGCACGCGTTGGCGTACCCCTGGTTGGTGTTCGACACCAATGACGCGCTCATCTGCACCAGCAGCGGGAACCCGTCGGCCGGGCGGGCGACCATGCCCAACCAGCTCGCGGTGATGTCCGACAGTGCGATGAGGGCTGGGCCGGCGAAGTATCCCTGCGGCTGGCTGACATCGGTGTGCAGTGGCATCCGCACCCGGACCTCCTGCGGGGATCCGGAGACCGGTTCCAGGCGCAGGGCCCGCACCATGTCGAAGCACTCGGCATAGTACGAGTGCCATTGTTCGACGAAGTCCACGCTGTCTCCTCGGTTCTGCGGTGGCGTCAGGAGTGGTTGCGTCAGGGGCGCGTCAGTTCGGGGTCGCGACGGCGACACCGAAGCCGGCCACCCACTCGGGGATGGCGCGATAGAAGCGGTGTTCCACCGTGTACGCCCCCTGGGTCGCCTGGGCGGCGAAGGCCGCGACCCAGGCCCGGATCTCGTGGCCCGAGCCGCCACCCTGGGCGCCGATGTCGGCGACGGTCCAGGTGTCGAACCCGGTGAGGTCACCCGACGCGCAGACGTCGATGACCCGGTTGTCCCAGTCCGCGTTGAGCGGCAGACGCGGGGAGGTGCCGTCGGCGTACTCCCGGCCCGACTGGACCACCCGATCCTCGCCGCGCTTGCGCTGCTCCGGCGTGGGCGCGATGCCCTCGATGAGCGCGTCCGCGACCTTCGGCGGGGCGCCGGCCAGCACGGGCACCGGCGGGTCGTGCGACAGCCCACCGCTGGCGATGAACAGGACCCGCTTGTCCGAATCGGCCAGCGCGCGGCCGACCGCCTCACCGAGCAGCCGGACACGACGCATCGGCCCGAGCGGGGTCGCGACCGAGTTGATGAACAACGGCAACGTGGTCACCGCGTCGAGGCCACCGAACAAAACCTCCAACGGCTGTGCTGCGCCGTGGTCGACGGTCATCCGGGCGGACACGGCGAGGTCGATGTCGGCGTCGAGGACCCGCTGGGCCACGACATCGGCCAGCTCGGCGTCCACCTTCAACGGCCCGGCAGTGGAGCCGAAGTCGCCGACCGAATGTGCCTCCCGGGCCAGGCAGAACGGCGGCATGTTCTTATAGAAAAAGCCGTTGTAGTGATCCGGGGCGAACAACACGACCAAGTCGGGATCGAAGGCGGTCGCGAGCTCGCGGGCCTTCGCGACGGCCGCGTCGACCTCGGCCAGCACGGACTCGTCAGGGTCGTTCAACCCGATCAAGGGGGAGTGGGACAGGCCAATCGTCATCGATTGCACGGGAATCTCCTGTGGTGGGCGAGGCGGATGGGTCAGGCGGTGGCTGGGCGAGGCGATTGCTGGGTCTGGCGGTTGGCCTGATTCGGGTCAGGCTTGATCGTCGGGGACGATGATCACCTTCCCGGTGATCTGGCCGGCGATGACCCGTTCGAACGCCTGCCGATAGTCCGACATCGGCACGACGCTGTCGATCAGCGGTCGGACACCGGTGTCACCGAGGAACTGCAGCAGCGCCTCCATCTCGGGTCGGGTGCACCCGGTGGAGCCGAGGATGTTCAGCTGCAGATAGAACACCCGGCTGAGTTCTGCTGCCGGCATGTCCCCGCTGGTCGCACCGGAGATGACGATCGTGCCGCCGGGCCGCAGGGCGCGCAGGGAGTGCCGCCAGGTGGCCTCGCCGACGGTCTCGATCACCGCATCGACGCGTTCGGGCAGCCGGGCCCCGGACTCGAAGGCCTCCTTGGCACCGAGCTGCAGAGCCAGGTCCCGCTTCTCCGGCGTACGCGCGGTCGCATAGACGGTCGCCCCCGCGCCCGCGGCGAGCGAGATCGCGGCACTCGCCACCCCGCCGCTCGCGCCCTGGACCAGCACGCGGTCACCGGCCTTGATCTGCGCGCGGGTGAACAACATCCGGTACGCCGTCCCCCACGCCACCGGCAGCGCCGCCGCCTGTTCCCAGGACAGCCACTCGGGCTTGTCGACCAGGGAATCGGTCGGCACGAGGACCTCGTCGGCGAAGCCGCCATCGAGCCGCTCGGACAGCAAGTGTCGGCCGGGATCGAAGGTCACGTCCCCACCACCGGCGGCGGGGTCACCGAAGACCGGGTGCACGATGACCTCCCGGCCATCACGGGTCACCCCGGCTACATCGCAGCCGAGGGTGATCGGGATCCGGTCGGCCGGATGGCCGACGCCGCGCAGTGTCCAGACGTCATGCATGTTGACTGACCCGGCTCGCACGCGCACCGCGGTCCAGCCCGGTCGTTCGACCGGCGCATCGATTTCCACCAGCTGCAGGCAGTCCAGGGGCTGTTCGGGGTCCTGGCTCAAGGCTCGAAGGGCTCGCATGCCCTCATCCCACGACGGTTCGTGACCGGCTCGTCATCTGTTGTTCCAAAGGGTGGAACAGGTCATGTTCGGGGCTTCCCGTCGACGGGTTCCCTGGGTGGTGCCCCGTCATCCCTGCAATGGAGAGGTCGATGAGCACAGAACGCACCAAGTGGGCTCCGGACGAGACGAGCCTGCGCAGACCAGCCGAGCTGAACCCCAACGTGGATGTGTCGACCATGGTCGACATGGACTCCGGGGTCCTGGACCGCGCGATTTTCACAGACGAGACGCTCTATCAGCAGGAGATGCGCCGCATCTTCGCCACCAGCTGGCTGTTTCTCTGTCACACCAGCCAGTTGAAGAAGCCGGGCGACTTCTTCTCCACCTATATGGGCACCGACCCCGTCCTGGTCGCCCTTGGCAAGGACCGCAAGATCCGGGCCTTCCTGAACAACTGTCGCCACCGCGGTGCCCGGGTGTGTCGGGCCGACTTCGGCAACACCCGCGCCTTCACCTGCAGCTATCACGGGTGGGCGTACGGCCTGGATGGCGCACTCATCAACGTGCCCCAGGAAGCCCGCTATGGCGAGGACTTCAGCAAGGACCACTGGGGCATGGTCGAGGTCCCGCGGGTCGAGGAATACAAGGGCCTGCTGTTCGCCAACTGGAACCCCGAGGCCGAGTCGCTGCTGGAAGCCCTGGGTGGTCTGCCGTGGTATCTCGATGCCTTCCTCGATCGTGACCCCGAGGGCACGGAGGTCGTCGGTGGCGTCCACAAGTGGGTGCTCGAGGGCAACTGGAAGCTCGCCGCGGAACAGTTCGCAACGGACTGGTACCACGTCGGCATGTCCCACGCGTCGGCGCTGATGGTCATGTCTCCGAGTGGCAAGGGCCCGAGCACCGAGGTCGCCAACCGACCCGGCCGGCAGTTCGTCGACGAGCGCGGCCACGGTGCCGGCTTCCCGACCCACCCCCGCAACCGCTTCGACTCCCCGACGGTGCACAAGCACTACGGCGACTACTCCGAGCTGCGGGAACGCCTGGGCGATGCCCGGGTCGAGGGGCCGATGCTGAACGGCCACGCCACGATCTTCCCGAACTTCTCCTATCTGCCGGTCAACGGCTCCATCCGCATCTGGCACCCGCGCGGCGTCGACAAGATGGAGATCTGGACCTGGACCGTGCTCGACAAGTCGATGAGCGAGGAAGCCAAGGAAGCCCAGCGGTTGTACAACCTGCGCACCTTCGGCCCGACCGGCATCTTCGAGCAGGACGACGGTGAGAACTGGTCCGAGGTGCAGGCGATCTCCCACGGCTTCGTCACCAACAACGTGCCGCTGAACTATCAGATGGCCATGGGCGACCTGTCCGAGGACGGTCGGCACCCGGGCACGACGAGCGGGCTGTACAGCGATGCCGCCGGCCGGTCGTTCTATCGCCGCTGGGCCGAGCTGATGAACACCCCCGCCTGGCACGAGAACCGAGGAGAGAACCGTGGCTGAGGGCATCAACGCCGGCCCCGTAGCCGACATCGAGGAGGGCGAGGCCATCGTCATCCCCGCGGACCAGACCGGCACGGGTGACAACATCGCCGTCTTCAACGACGAGGGCAACATCTATGCCCTGGACGACACCTGCACCCATGAGGACGCCTCGCTCGCCGATGGCTATATCGAGGACGGCGAGGTGGAGTGCCCGTTGCACTCTGCGCGCTTCTGCCTCAAGGAGGGCACGGCCCTGTGCATGCCGGCGACCGTGGCGGTCAAACCGCACCGCGTCGAGATCCGCGACGGTGACGTGTGGGTCTTTCCCGGAGAGGCACCCCAGGGATGACTCCGGAGAACGTGGTGGTGGTCGGCGGCGGCCTCGGCGGGGTGAGCACGTGCATCGAGCTCCGTCGCCTGGGCTATGCCGGCGCCATCACCCTCGTCGACCCCGGCCGGCTGCTGCATGATCGGCCGCCGCTGTCGAAGGAGTTCCTCCTCGGCGGCATCGACACCGACGGCCTGCGCCTGCAGAGCGACGAATGGTTCGCCGAGAACAACGTGACCGTGCGGACCGGCGAGTCGGTCGTCCGGGTCGTGGCGGCCGACCCTTCGCAGCAGGGGTACGCCGAGTTGGCCGATGGGTCCCGGATCCCGGCCGATGCCGTCGTGCTCGCCACCGGGGGCACGGCCCGTCGCCTCCCGGTCCCCGGCGGTGAAGGCCCCCGGGTGCACTATCTGCGTACGCTCGATGACGCGGAGCGGTTGCGTCCAGCACTGGTCCCGGGGGCCCGGGTCATGGTCGTCGGCGGTGGGCTGATCGGGGCGGAGATCGCCGCGACCGCCCAGGCGTTGGGCTGCACTGTCACGCTCACCGACCCGGTGTTGCCGCTGGAAGCCGGTCTCGGTGCCGACCTGGCCACGTGGCTGC
>JAUNUL010000003.1:8145-13737 GCA_030538175.1 Propionibacteriaceae bacterium
TGCACGATATGCACCGCACCAAAGGGGTCGACCTCCTCGCTGGCGGGGTGGTCGAGATCACCGACCGACCCGATGGCGTGACCGTCCATCTGGCCGACCACGATCCGGTCGACGCGGACGTGGTGATCGTCGGGATCGGCATGGTGCCGGATGTCGCGGTTGCTGCCGCCAGCGGTGCGACTGTCGACGACGGCGTGATCGTCGACGCTGACCAGCACACATCCATCCCGGGCCTGTACGCCATCGGCGACTGCTGCCGCGTACGCAACGACGACGGCACCATCCGCCCTCGGGCCGAACACTGGGAGGCCGCCTCCGCCGATGCCGCACGTGCCGCCGCGGCGATCCTCGGCCAACCCCGACCGGCCGACCAGGCCCCCTGGTTCTGGAGTGACCGACACGGCCACCACGTGGAAGTCGTCGGCGACCTCCGCGCCGGGTCACCCGTGGTCCGTGGCACGTTCGGCGAACCGCCGTTCGCCGTGCTGTCCCTCGCTGACGGTGTCGTGGTCGGGGCTGCGTCCGTCGACGAGCCCCAGACCGTTCGGGCGGCCCGTCGCCTGATCGATCGGCGCACCCCGGTCAGCGCCGATGAACTCGCCTCCGGCGATCTCCGCAAGCTTGCCCGCAAGAAAGGCTGATGATCCATGACGACAGGTGCAGAGCAGGCCAAGCCCAAGCCGGCATTCGATGCCGGTTCGACCGTGGCCCCCATCCAGGTCTCCAGCGGCGTCCCCGCCGATGCGGACACCCATTTCGAGGTCCAGCAGCTCTATTACCGCGAAGCGAAAATGCTCGACGAAGGCCGTTATGTCGACTGGCTGGAGATGTTGGCCGATGACCTGCGCTATTGGATGCCGGTCCAGACCAACCGGCTGCGCCGCCAGCAGGCGCTGTCGATCTCCGCACCCGGGGAGACCGCGTACTACGACGAGACGAAGGCCTCGCTCGCCTGGCGGATCCGACGCTTCGACTCCGGCCTGGCCTGGTCGGAGGATCCGCCCTCGCGGACCCGGCACCTCATCACCAACGTGCTGGTGACCCTGCCGGACCCCGCCGACGAGTCCCATGCCCCCGGCGACCTGGTCGCCGAATCCAACTATCTGGTCTACCGCAGCCGCCTCCAGCACGAAACCGGCCTGCTCGCCGGCCGCCGGATCGACCTGCTGCGCCGCACCGACCATGGCCTGCTCGTGTGTCGCCGCACGATCCTGCTCGACGTCAACGTCCTCGACCAGAAGAACATCTCCACGTTCTTCTGATCGCCCGCATTCGAAGGAGACCAGAGATATGTCCGACCTCACCAGCCACACCGTGTCCACCGCCCTCGGTGACATCGCGGTGACCGAGCAGGGGACGGGACCTGTGCTCGTCATGCTCCACGGCGGCGGCCCCGGGGCCTCCGGCATGGGCAACTATGAGAAGAACCTGCCCAACTTCGCGCAGAACTTCCGGGTGATCCTGCTCGACCAGCCCGGCTTCGGCGGCAGTTATCGCCCGTCCGAGCAGGACCTGATCGATCGCAGCATCACCCAGATCACCGTCGATGCGCTGTTCCAGGCCCTCGACGCGATGGGGATCGACCAGTTCCACCTGCTCGGCAACAGCCTCGGTGGGGCCGCGGCCCTGGCGATGACACTCGCCCAACAGGAACGCATCCGCCGCCTGGTCCTGATGGCCCCTGGCGGGGGCTGGCTCAGCTTCGGCCCAACCCCGACCGAGGGCCAGAAGATGATGTTCCGCTATTACAACGGCGAGGGCCCGACGGTGAAGAAGATGAAGAACTTCATCTCCACCATGGTCGCCGACCCGCGCAGCTTCAGCGACGAAGACGTGCAGCGGCGCTATGAGGGCTCGCTCGACGAGAGCCATATCGAGTTCTATCACCACTACAACGCGGCCTTCGCGCGTCGCCATGGCATGGATCCGTTGTGGCAGCAGGTGCACAAGATCAAGATCCCCACCCTGCTGTTGTGGGGCCTGGAGGACCGCACGATCACCCTCGACGGGGCCCAACTGATGCTGAAGCAGATGCGGGACGTGCAACTGCATGTCTTCAGCCGCTGCGGCCACTGGGTGCAGTTGGAGAAGCAGCGGGAGTTCGAGCGCCTGGTGACCGACTTCCTGTTGGATGCCGAGGAGGCCCCGGCATGAGTCCATGGCTGGCCGGCCAGGTCGCGCTCGTCACCGGCGGTGGATCCGGCCTCGGCCGGGCCATCGCCCGCCGGTTCGTCGCCGAGGGGGCCCTGGTCACGGTCGTCGACCGGGATGCCGCGGCGGCCGAGGCCGTTGCCGCCGAGCATCCCGACCAGGTGCTGGCTGCCACCGCGGACGTCCGCGACCCCGATCAGGTCATGGCCGCGATCGACGCGACCATCGACCGGTTCGGTCGCCTCGACACGCTCGTGCCCAATGCCGGGATTTGGGACTATCAGCGGGCCATCACCCGGCTCGACGGCCACCAGCTCGCGGCCGTCTTCGACGAGGTCATGGGCATCAACGTCAAGGGCTATCTGCTCGCCGTGAACGCTGCCTGGCCGCACCTGGTCCGCGCCGGCGGATCGGTCGTGATGACCCTGTCGAATGCCTCGTTCCACGCCGCCGGCGGTGGGCCCGTCTATACCGCCAGCAAGCATGCGGGCCTGGGTCTGGTCCGCGAGCTCGCCTATGAACTCGCCCCACGTGTCCGGGTGAACGGCGTTGCCTGCGGCGGCATGCGTACAGCCTTGAAGGGGCCGGAAACGCTGGCGATGGGGGAACGGTCGATCGCCGACTCCTTCGCCAAGGCGGACGAGGCCGGCGTCAAGCCCCTGGTCCCGCTGCACGAAGCGAGCGTCGAACCCGAGGACTTCACCGGGGCGTACGTCTATCTCGCCAGCCCGGCCAACAGCGGCACCGTCACCGGCGCGGTCATCCCGGCCGACGGCGGCATCGCCAGCCGTGGTTTCCGCAGCCCAGCAGGAGGCGACGACCTGCTCACCCGGGTCACCGAGCCAGACACCTGACCCATTCCCCCCGACCCACAGACCTCGAAGGAGAGGCCATGCCCGTCGATGTGAGCCCGGCGACTGCTCTGAACTATGTCGCCCGCTATTACCCCGAAACGAAATCCATCATCTATGACGGCGGTGACATGAGCGCTGCCGCGGCCGTCCGCGAGGTCGCCCAGCTGGCCGCCATGCTGCGTCGCCTCGGCGTCGGCGAGCAGGACCGCGTCACCTATCTGGGGCTGAACTCGCCGCACCTGCTGCTGTTGCACCTGGCCTGTGCCAGCATCAAGGCGATCTTCATCCCGATGAACTTCCGCCTCGCGGGCTCGGAGATGGCGTACATCCTCAACCACTCCAAGACCAAGGTCTTGATCGCCGAACCCAGTTTCATCAAGCCGATCGATGAGATCGCCGACCAGCTGTCCCTCGATCATCAGCTTGTCATCGACACCGACTCCCTCGATCCGATCCGGGATACCCCGGGCGCACCGTGGCGCCTGCTGTCGGACGTCATCGATGACGAACGGGTCGACCCGGTCCCGCTGGGTGAGGACGATATCGCGGCACTGCTGTACACCTCCGGCACCACCGGCCGCCCCAAGGCCGTGATCAGCACCCACGGCAACCTGTTCTGGAACCACGTCAACGTCGACTCGGTTGTGCGGACCAGCCGCCAGGACGTCACCCACGCTGCGGCACCGCTGTTCCACATCGGTGGGCTGAACGCGTTCGTGCTGCGGACCCTCATTCGAGGCGGCACGGTTGTGGTCCGGCGCACCTTCGACCCGGTCGAGGCACTGTCCGATCTGCAGTTGCACAAGGTCACGACCCTGTTCGGCGTGCCGGCGATGTTCGACGCGTTGACCAAGGCCCCCGGGTTCGAGGAGGCCGACCTGTCCTCGCTGGTTTCGGCGATCGTGGCCGGTGCGCCCGTCCCGCCACCGCTGATCCGCCGGTACGCCAAGCGCGGCGTCATGATCCAGCAGGCCTGGGGGCTCACCGAGACCTCCCCGTTCGCCACCTATCTGCCAGCCGAGGAGACGGTCGCGCGGGCCGGCTCGGCCGGCGTACCCATGCCGCACACGAAGCTGAAACTCGTCGATCCGGCAACGACCGATGAGGTCACCAAGCCGGGCGTACGCGGCGAACTCTGCGTCAAGGGCCCGAACGTGACCGGTGGCTACTGGGAGAACCCGGCGGCCAACGCGGCCGCATTCGATGATGAAGGCTGGTTCCACACCGGTGATATCGGGTACCTCGACCACGACGGCTATGTCTATGTCGTCGACCGGATCAAGGACATGATCATCACCGGCGGTGAGAACGTCTATCCCGCCGAGGTCGAGCACGCGATCATCGGCTGCCCGGGCGTCGTCGAGGTCGCCGTGGTCGGCGCCGAGGATCCGAAGTGGGGCGAGACCGTGGTCGCGGTCGTCGTGCCCGAACCAGGTCGAGAGCCCACGTTGGAGTCCGTCCGGGAGTACGCCGAGAAGTCGATCGCGCGCTACAAACTGCCCCGACAGCTCGTCGTGGTGCAGGCGATGGCGCGCAATGCCTCCGGAAAGCTGGACAAGCCCGCCATCCGACAGATGGTGGGGACGACGACCGACCCGAAAGGAAACAAGGCATGAGGATTCCCGGAATGTCCAACCCCGTTCCTGAGGTGGCCCCCGATGGCTGGGCAGGTGTCGCCACCCAACAACTCACCGCCCCCGATGGCACCACGGTGGTCCTGCAGCGTGCCGCGGCCGGCGAACTGGCTCGCGCCTATCCGGTCGGTCGTGGTGACGTCTCCGTGCGGATCGAGAACGTCGGCAGCGAACCGGCGCCCGCCCTGGCCACGCTGATCCAGAGCATCTGGCAGGCCGACCCCGAATGTCGCCGCATCGTGCTGGCGGTCCCAAGCGAGGACGAGTCCCTGCGCGCGATTGCCGAAGAGGCGGGCCTGGGCCGGGCGATCGAGGTCGACCTGGGCGCGGATCGGGTGGTGCAGTTGATGATCGCCGAGTCCGAGGAAGCGAAGAAGCTCACCGGCGAGGTCGAGGAGATGCCGGGGGGCTGATCCTCCATCCGTGAGGGCCGATCGGTGTCACCGCGAACCGATCGGCTCGATACCGGTGCAACGATGACAACGCACCGCCCGCCCCGGGGTGTGGCGGTCGGATGGATCAGGCACCAGCCTGGATACGGAGTTCGGGCGGGGAGTCACCGAACGGGGGCCGACTCAGCTGGCCAGGGCCAGAAGGCGACGGTCGATCTCGACCCGCACCCGGCGCAGCAGGGCGCCATGGGTGGCGACCTCCTGGGTGGTGAGGCCGGCGAGGGAGAGGCCGAGTCGGGGCAACCCGCCATGGCCGCCGACGGTGACCGCCAGGCAATAGAACCCCGGGATCGCCTCCTCCCTGTCCGTGGAAAGACCTTCGACCCGAATCCGGCCCAACTCGCTGCGGAAATCCTCCGGGTCGGTGATCGTGAGCTCGGTCAAGCGCGGCAGCCCCTGATTGATGATGCGTTCCACCGTGTCCGGGGTGTGGGCCAGCAACGCCTTGCCCACCGCGTTCGCGTGGGCGATGCCGAGGTGGAAGTGCGGCTGGTCGACGAG
>JAUNUL010000003.1:13747-26933 GCA_030538175.1 Propionibacteriaceae bacterium
GTTGTGACCATAGATCCGGTTCAGGAAGAGCGTGCGGTCGTTCTCGACGACCGCGAGATGCACGGCTGCCCCAGTGGCGACATGCAGGTCGGTCATGAAGGGGATGATGGCATCGCGCATCTGCTCGATCCGGACATCCTCGGCCGGCCGGGCGAGCCGCTTGAGCGCGAGTCCCACCCTGTACGCCGTGCCAACCCGATCCACGGCCCCGTTGCGTTCCAGCATCCCCAACAGCCGGTGGGCGGTGGTCTTGGACAGCTCGGTCTGCCGGGCGAGCGCGCTCACCCCGGTGCCCGCGTCCCCGTTGATTTGCAGGCCGAACAGCAATCGGAACGCCTTGTCCACGACCGCCCTGTCGCCGGTCTGCGACGCTGCAGCCTTCGGCATGGGACCCCCTTGTCGAACCATCGAAAGAACTTTCACAGTCGGCGAGAAGTAGCGCGAGCCTAACTTCGGATTTTAGCCGAGCCGATGCAGCGGGGGAACGGCAACTGCGCAAAACTGCGTACTCGGAGCGAGCGGGGTCCAGGGGCCTTCTCGTGAGTCACCTGAGAAGATCATCATTTTTCCCTCATCTTTGGCTCACTGCTGCGGCCTACGGTCCAACGCAACCGCAGCCAGAAGGAACAACGATGTCGAACCACGGCCACGAGCCCACGACCCCCCTGTCGGGCCACTCGCCCGCCAGCGCCGCCGAGTCCACGTGGGGCCAGATCGCAGCGACGATGGATCCGGTCGAGGAGACCGATCCACTGGCAGAGGCGGATCCAAGGGCAGAGTCGGAGCCGACCAACGCGGACCCGGTGAACGGGAAGCCGGCGCCACCGGACGACCGGCCCGGAACGGACCGCGAGCAGCCCGGTCAGGCGCGGCGTACGAAGAAGACGAAGAACCCGAAGAAGTCGGGCAGGAAGGACGCCAAGGCAACCCTGCCGCCGGAACCACCCACCCTGCTGGGATCGGCGAAGGCCGTGGAGACGATGTTCCGCAATGCCATCCGGGCCGAGCTGGACATGATCGCGCTGGCCGCCACCAAGGCGAACATCATGATCTCCCTCAACGGCTTCATCATCTCCGCGTTGATGATCTCGGGCGCCTTCCTGTTCAACTCATCCCCGACCTTCCTGGTGCCGGCCGGGGTCTTCATGATCTCGTCGGCGGCATCGATCGTGTTCGCCCTGTTCGCGGCCTCACCGCAGCACAGCAGTTATCGCGAGGGGCTCAGGGCATGGTGGAACCGGCTCCGGGGTCGCCGGGAACCGGAGGCGGCCGATGAGTTGAATCTGTTGATCTATGAGGAGCGGGTCAAGCTCGATCCCGATGACTACTGGGACAAGATGCAGGAGCTCCTGCGGAACCGGGACGAGATCTATCACCAGATGAGCCAGCACCTGTACTGGCTGGGGGAGATGGCCAGCAAGAAGTTCAAGATGCTCAACGTTGCGTACACGGTCTTTCGATGGGGCCTGCTGGGCGCGTTGGCGACGTTCCTGATCTTCCAGGGGACGTTGTGGGCCTTCCCCTCCCTCACCAACCAGCGACCCGCGCCGGTGCCCAACCGCGGCATCTCGCAGTTCGTCGAGATCTATGAGCCGTCCGCGGTTCAGCAACTGCCCGATGGTCGGATCCTTGTCGTGGAGGACGAGCCGGCCCGAGCGATGAACCTGCTCACGATCGCCGAGGACGGGTCACTGGTGGAGGACAACGCTGCCGACCTCAAGCTCACCCGCAGCTTCGGCCGCCAGCTCAACGACCTGGAGGGTCTGTCGATCGACGGGGACCAGATCTATGCGATCACCTCCCACTCCGGGGACGCCAAGGGCAAGCGTGACCCCGACCGCGAACAGCTGATCCGCTTCCGCATCCAGGGCTCTCAGGCGGGCAACATCGCGACCTATTCGGGTCTGCGCGATGACTTGACGAACGATCCCAAGCTGGCTGCTGCGCTGACGGCGGCTGGTGGTGGCGAGAAGCTTGACTGGGCCGCCCTGAACATCGAAGGCCTCGCCTATCACCACAACCGCCTCATGATCGGTCTGCGTGACCCCAAGGCCGGGGACTATCCGGTGATCGTGCCGCTCAACAACCCCGATGAGGTGTTCGAGGGCAAGAAGCCCCTGTTCGGTGATCCTGCGATTCTGGACCTGCAGGGTGGCGGCATCCGTGCCCTGTCCTATGACCCGGTGCTGGGAGCCTTCCTGATCGTCAACGAGATCGAGGATGAACACGGCGACAAGGTGTCCCGGATGTGGCGTTGGACTGGCAACCCGGCCATCGCGCCCGAGCTGCTGGCTCTGCCCAACTTGATCAACCTGAACAACATCGAGTCGATCGATTCGGTGAAGTTCGGCGGCGAGAATCGGCTGCTCATCATGAGTGACGACGGTGATGCGAAGAAGAACATCCCGGCCAAATATCTGGTGCTCGACTATGACCAGTTGCCGCCTCAGGGGGAGCCGGTGCCGAGCCAGGTCGCTGCTGACCCGGAGCCGGCGCCGACCCCGGAATGATGGGATCGGTCGGCGCCGGGCCGTGGTTCAGGCAGACCGGCGTGACGACCGATCGATCAGCTGGGTGATGAACTCCTCGCAGGCCACCAGTTGGTCGAGGGCGATCCACTCGTTCGCGGCGTGGGCCTGGGCGATATCGCCGGGCCCACACACGACGGCCTCGATCCCGGCGCCGGAGAACTGGCCGGCCTCGGTGCCGTAGGTGACCTTGTCGTCAGAGGGGACCCCACCCAGCTCACGGCCGAGGGAGATCGCCCCGGCGCCCTGTGGGGTCTCCAGGCCGGGCACCGCGGCGAGGACCTCGAAGTCGACCGATGCGGAGCTGTCCTCCATCTGCATCTGGGCCTCGAGGTCGCGGGCGTACGCCTCGTACTCCGCCATCGTCACCTGCGGATTCACCGCGCCGATCGTGCGGAACTCGCAGTGCAGCACGCACAGCTCGGGCACGGTGTTCGAGGCGATGCCGCCGGTGACCATGTTGGTGCCGGTGGTGGTGTACGGCAGCTCATAGGTCTCGTCGAACGGACCCTCGGCCTTCCATTCATCGGCCCGGATGCGCACATAGCTGATGAACTTCGCGGCGTACTCCACAGCGTTCACACCGGCGGACGTCAGCGACGAGTGCGCGGCCTTGCCGTGGAAGGTGACCCGCGCGAGGTTGACCGACTTGTGGCCGGTGATGACCCGCATGCTCGAGGGCTCGCCGATGATCGCTGCCCGTGGTGTCAGCCCCAGGTTGGCGATGTCCTTGACGATTTGTTCACCGCCGATGCAGCCGATCTCTTCGTCATAGGACAGCGCGAGGTGGATCGGCTCGGCGAGGTCGGCAGCGATCATGTCCGGCAGCAGCGCCACCGCGACCCCGATGAATCCCTTCATGTCGCAGGTGCCGCGACCATAGAGCCGACCGTCGCGGACCTCTGGGGTGAACGGGTCGGAGTCCCACTCCTGGCCATCCACCGGGACGACGTCAGTGTGCCCGGAGAGCACGACCCCGCCCGCCGTCGAACCATCCGCAGCCGGGACGGTGATCAGCAGGTTGGCCTTCTCCGGGTTATCGGGCCTGGGGCAGATCTTGGGATCGAGTCCGAGCCGACGGGCCTCGTCAGCGATGACCTCGATCACGGGCAGGTTCGACAGTCGGCTGGTGGAGTCGATCGAGCAGAGCTTGATCACCCAGTCCAGGGAGCGTGGTGAGGTGGAGGTGTGGGAGGACATAACCAATTCCTATCGCATCCGCGCCGGACGTCTGGCCGCTCCCGTCTCCCCACGATCCCGGCACAGAAGCTGCATCCTGAGGAATCCTTGTCTAGCATCGGATGTGAGTCGGCGGCCCAGGGCCGGAACGTCCGGATTGCAGCGTGGCGCCGAAGGGAGCCAGCATGGACAACTACACCTGGATCATCATCCCCGCCGTCGTCGGATTCCTCTGGGTGTTCTTCACCCCAATCATCATGTCGTTGAAGCAGAAGTGATCACGCGCACCACCTGATCACCTTCTCCGATCAGCGAAGCCGGCTCCGCAGGAGCCGGCTATTTTGCGTCTTCCGCGCCCCAAAGCGGCATAATCTGCAGTCATCCGGGTGGTTCGGGGCATATGCCCCAGTCACACCCGCGACCGGTGGATTGCGATGCAGGTTCTGCCGATTTGCCAGTGTCATCGCCACCTGACCGCCATTGCCTTCCGTGTGTGCGTGACACTTGGCGCCCTTCAGGCTTGAATGGGTGGCCAATCGACAAGGGGGTCGAACATGGGTCACCACATCGCCGTCGTGGGCGCTGGGCCGAGCGGCATCTATGCGGTGCAGGCGCTGTTGAGTTCACGTGCGGTCGAGCGGGTGGACGTGCTTGAGTCGCTGCCGGCGCCCTATGGCCTGTTGCGCTATGGCGTGGCGCCCGACCACCCCAAGACCAAGACGATCTCTAGGGCGCTGGCCAGGGCCTTCGAGGATCCTCGGGTCCGCTTCTTCGGCAACGTCCACGTCGGGCGTGACGTCACCCGGGCGGATCTGTTGGCGCACTATGACGCGGTCGTGTACGCGACGGGCGCACGCTATGACCGTGATCTTGGCATCGAGGGCGAGGAACTGGCCGGCAGCATGGGCGCCGCGCACTTCGTCGCGTGGTACACCGGCCACCCCGACGTTCTCAAACCGGCCGAGCTTGACGGCACCACCACGCTCGTCGTGATCGGGGCCGGCAACGTGGCGCTCGATGTCTCCCGCATCTCGCTGCAGCCGCTGGCACTGCTCTCGGGCACCGACATGCCCCGGGAGGTCATCGACGAGTTCGGGGACTGGGCCGTCTGCGAGGTCCATCTGCTTGCCCGACGCGGCCCGGAACACGTGAAGTTCACCCGGGTCGAGCTGGCCGAGTTGCTGACCCTGCCCGACACCCGTGTGGTGATCCACGCCAGCGATGCTGAGCTGGCCGAGCACCCGGACCATCCGCGCGAGGTCGCGACCAACCTTCGCCTCTTCCGTGAGGCCAAGGAGCGCTGGGCCGATGCTGCTCCCGAGGCGATGGCGAAGCTGAAGACGATGCATTTCCATTTCTGGACGGTGGCAACCCGCATCGAGGGCACGGAAGCGGTGACCGGTGTGGATATCGAGACCACCCGTCCCGGCGAGGAGCCGGTCGGTGCGCATATCGAAGCCCAAGCGGTCATCCGGGCGATCGGCTATCGCGGGGAACCCATCCCCGGTCTCCCCTTCGACCCCGACGCGTGCCGCATCCCCAATGACGCCGGTGAGGTGGCGGGGACTGATGGTCGGGAGTACGTCACGGGCTGGATCAAGCGGGGGCCGACCGGGGTGATCGGCACCAACAAGGGCGACGCGGCCGAGACGGTGGCGACGTTGTTGGCGACCCTCTCCGACCCTGCGCGGCAGCGGTCCCTGAGTGCCCCCAGCACGCGACCAGACCTCGCCGATGCGCTCGCCGAAGCCGCGAAGGAACACGTCGACTGGATGCAATGGCAGCGCATCCAAGAAGCTGAGAATGCCCTCGGCGCCGAGCATGGTGCGAAATCGATCAAGCTGGTCGATCGCGAGGAGATGCTGCGCGCGGCTTTCGGTGAGCAATAGGGCATCGAGCGCGTTCCGCGAGATACCAGCCGCACCAGAACGTGGAATGGGGCCGGGTGGTCTAAACATGAGGATTCGTTAAGAAGCTCCACTTTCGTGTCCATCCCCTGTTCAGGCCCGCCTCGGACTGCCACTCTTATGCGAGTAGAAGTTGGTATTTGAGGGGGACAAATGACCGACAATAAACCGTCGATTTCTCGGCGGACATTGGCAAAAGGGGCGGCCTGGGCCGTTCCGGTGATTGCACTATCAAGTCAGGCGCCCGCTTTCGCGGCATCGCCGGGAGAGGTCTATTTCCAATCTTTGGGAATTGCGTGCAAACTCCCGGGCGCTTCGTGTGAGAAGGACGTCGGGATCACCAAGGGCTACATCATTCGGGTCGATGTCTGCTCCTCTCTCGCTGCTAATGCGATCGTGACGATCCGCAGTGCGATGATCTCGCTCAACGGTCAGCCCGCCACGTTGTGGCATGTGAGCGCTGATCCGACGTCGCCGTATGTCCTTTCCGCTGGCGGGGGCGGCAATCCAGTGATCCTGGATATGCGGGCCCCGACGGCGGGTGACCCCTGCGTCACGCTCGACTTTGGTGTTGAGGGGGAGCCCAGCAGCAGCCAAGGGTCAATCCACGGCACCGCTTCGTACAGCTACGTTTCCGCTGGAACCGAGTCCGGAGACAAGGAACTCAGCATGGGGGCGCCGGTGACACCGCCCTGTGATGACTGCGCGATCGTCGACGTGCCCAACGAGTGATCGTTCCTGGTCGGCTGCGGCTGGGGGTTCAGGCTCCCAGCCGCATCCACTGCGTCCCTCGGGCCCGCAGCGCGAGGGCGATCCCGCGGCCGAGCATGGAAACGCCGTACGCCGCCCACAGCCACACCAGCGACTTGCCCGTGAGGTCGACCCAGATCGCGAACGGCAGGTACGCCAGAGTCACCACAGTGCCCGCGTTCGCGAGATAGCGGGCATCGCCAGCGCCGATGAGCACACCGTCCAACACGAACACCAGCCCGTTGAGCGGCAGCAACACCGCGACGACGATGAGCACGGTGGTGACCAGCTCGCGTACGGCCGGATCCCCGGTGAAGACGATCGGGATCCAGAACCGGGCGACGAGAAAGATCCCGCACAGGATCACCCCGAACCACACGCCCCAGCGGGCCATCATCGCGACCAGCGCCCGCGCGGTGCGACCGTCGCCGGCGCCGAGATATCGACCGATGATCGCCTGCGCGGCGATCGCGATCGCGTCGAGGGCGAACGCCAGGAACATCCATAGCGAGTTCACCACTTGGTGGGCCGCCAGGCCCGTTGGTCCGAGGTGGGTGGCGACGACGGTTGTCGCGATGATCGAGACCTGCAGGGCCGCGGTCCGCACGATCAGCCAGGCGCCGGATGTCGCGGCGGTGAGGATGCCGCCGGGGGAGAAGCGTACGCCAGCCCCCTCCCGGCGGGCCCCACGCGCGACGACCGTGACGAGCAGGGTCGCGGCCGCGGCCTGGGCCAGGACCGTGCCGATCGCTGCCCCGGCGATGCCGAGACCGAAGCCATAGACGAGCAGGAAGTTGAGGGCGATGTTGGTCAGGTTGAGCCCGACCGCGACCTTGAGCGGTGTCTTGGTGTCCTGGAGCCCGCGCAGGACTCCGGTCGAAGCGAGCATTACGAGCAGAAACGGGAACCCGAGCGAGGCGATGCGCAAATAGGTCGCTGCATGGGCCGCGACCTCGGGGGTTGGGCCGTAAAGACTGATGATCGGTTCGAGCAGCAGTTGCAACGCCACCGTGCTCCCGACGCCGATCAACCCGCCGAGCAGGATGCCGTCAATGCCACCGGTCAGTGCGCCGCGGCGGTCCCCGGCGCCGAGACGCCTGGAGACGGTGGCGGTTGTGCCGTAGGCGAGGAAGATGCACAACCCGGCGAGGACCCCGATGACGTTGCCGGCCAGGCCCAGGCCCGCGAGCTGAGTGGTCCCAAGGTGGCCGATGATCGCGGAGTCGGCCATGAGCAGCAGCGGCTCCGACACCAGGGTCGCGAACGCCGGGATCGCCAGGGCCAGCACCTCCCGCCGGTGGGCACGAGGATCGGGCTTGCTCTGACCCCGGTGACCAGCTTTGGGGTCGTCCTGGCCCCGGTGACCGGGGTCGGAGTCGTGTGGTTCGGGGTCGGGCATGGGCTCACCCTAGGCGGCAACGACCCCCGCCATTTTTACCCTTGAGACATGATCCGCCGAGCTGTTGCCGCCGCCGTCGCTGTCGCGCTCACCGTCGTGGGTTGTGGCCGGGGTTCCGGCCCCGAGCATGACGTCTTGGCTGCGCTGCGGGAGGTCGACGGGGTGAAGAGGGCGTCGAACGTGCCCTGGCTGATCCGTGCCGGTGATCACATTTTCAGCGTGAGGTTGGAGAAGAACCCGACGCCCGACACCCTGAGCGAGGTGCTGAAGGCCTATGGCCGCACGGCCCCTGCCTTGCGATCGACCGATATCGCGCTCTATGTCCGATGGAAAGCGGGCGACCAGGACCGGGAGATCTCGGGTTGGGGTGTGACGATGCCCGATGATGCGTACGTCCGTGCCGCAGCCGACTGGCCGACCGACGTGCAGATGAGGGCCGGGTTCTATTCGGCGCAGGGCTTCGTGGTCTCGGTGCGCACGGACGATGACCAGTTTGCCGGGCTGCTCCACCGGATCGCCGGGCTCAACCTGCAGGGCGACGATGTCGGGGTTTATTCGCCCAGATACAAGGTGTCCTGGGCCGACACCCCGCCGGTGGCAAGGTTCGATGCCGCAGTGGCCGCTGCCCCCTCGATCACCGAACTCAAGGTGCGTCAAGCCACTTTCGAGGGGGAGGTGGACAAGACATCGGCTCGTTGGGATGCCCCAGCTTCGGATGTGCGGCCGGAGATCGAGGCGCTGGTCGACCTGTGGGCCGCGGCCCCGACCCGTGAGGGGTTGGGTATCCGGACCAGCGACGGCCAGTGGGCCGATCTGGACAACAAGGTCTGTCCCGATCCGGCGGAGCCGTTGGCCGTGGAGCTATGGGCGTACGCTCAGCGACCCGGACATCGCATCGTCGCTGCCCCGGACTGCTGACCCCAGCCCGCGCGAAACGACCCGCGCCCGACCGCCGAGCGTCAGCCCGCGTCGATCGCCTGCTGCTGGCGCTCCCGCAGGCGCCACACCATCGGCGTCAGGATGAGCTGCATCGCCAGCTCCATCTTCCCGCCCGGGCAGACAATGGTGTTCGGCCGCGACATGAACGAGTCGTGCAGCATCGACAGCAAGTAGGGGAAATCGATGCCATGCGGGTTGTTGAACCGGATCACCAGCATCGACTCATCCGCGGTCGGGACGGTGCGGGCGATGAACGGGTTCGAGGTGTCCACCACCGGGACGCGCTGGAAGTTGACGTGAGTCTTGGAGAACTGCGGGCACATGTAGTGCACGTAGTCGTGCATCCGCCGCAGGATCGTCTCGGTCACGGCCTCGGTCGTGTAGCCGCGCGCCGAGCGGTCGCGATGGATCTTCTGGATCCACTCGAGGTTGATGACCGGCACCACGCCGATGATCAGGTCGGCGTGCCGGGCCAGGTCGACATCGTCGGTCACCACCGCGCCATGGAGGCCTTCATAGAAGAGCAGGTCCGTGTCATCGGGGATATCGGTCCAGGGCGTGAAGGTCCCGGGTGGCTGGTTGAAGGGGCCGGCCTCGATCTCGTCGTGGAGATACTTTCGAGTCCGCCCGGTCCCCGTGCGGCCGTAGGTGTCGAACAGCCCCTCGAGCTCATGGAACAGGTTCGCCTCGGGGCCGAAGTGGCTGAGCCCGGTGTGTTCCTCGAGCGCGCGGGACATCTCGACCTTCATCTCGGCCCGGTCCCACCGGTGGAAGGAATCCCCTTCCACCTGGTGGGCCTTCAGACCCTCGCGGTGGAAGATCTGCTGGAACGTGCGGCTGACCGTCGTCGTGCCGGCCCCGGACGAACCGGTGGCGACGATGATCGGATGGCGCTGGGACATGGCGTACCTCTGAGGAGACGAAAGGAAAGGGGACGGACCGGGTCAGGCCGAACGGAACAGACCGCGGGAGCCATAGAGCGGGATGTCGCGGCCGAGGCAGTCGTCTTCGCCGCCGTTGCCGTTGTCGGCGTGGTACGCCTCGATCCGCTCCACTTCCGCGGCATCGCCAAAGATCAGGCCCACGCGCTGGTGGATATCGGTCGGGGTGATGTCGAGGATCCGGCAGCGGCCGGTGGAGGCGCGGCCGCCGGCTTGTTCGATGAGCCATGCCAGCGGGCTTGCCTCATAGAGCAGGCGCAACCGTCCACCCTGGGCGGCGTTCTTCCGGTCCTGGGGATAGAGATAGACGCCACCGCGCATGAGGATGCGGTGGGCCTCGCCGACGCAGGCGGCGATCCAGCGCATGTTGAAGTTCGTCTTGCGCGGGCCGGTCGTGCCGGCGAGGCATTCCTCGACATACCGGCGCACGCCCGGCTCCCAGAACCGGCTGTTCGATGCGTTGATCGCGAACTCGTTCGGTGATGCCGGGATGCGGATGTCGGGGTGGGTGAGGATGAACTCACCCAGGGTGGGATTGAGGGTGAATCCGTGGACGCCCGTGCCGACCGAGAGGACCAACATGGTGGCCGGACCATAGACCGCGTACCCCGCCGCGACCTGGTTGCGGCCCGGCTGCAGGAAGTCCGCCGCCGTCGCCGGCTCTCCGGGGCGGGGGGAGCGCAGCACCGAGAAAACTGTGCCCACGGTCAGGTTCACGTCGATGTTGCCGGAACCATCCAGGGGGTCGAAGCAGAGCAGATATTTCCCGGCCTGATAGCGCCCCGAGATCTGATGCGGCTCCGCGAGCTCCTCGGACACGATGCCGGCGGTGTGGCCACCGGACTCGGTCGAGCGCACGATGATGTCGTTGGCCGCTGCGTCCAGCCGATGTTGGGCCTCGCCCTGGATGTTGGTGAGGCCGTAGCTGTCGCCGTCGCTGAACGGGGTCGCCGCCACAGCCAGGGCAATCCGCTTCACTGCGAGCGCGATGTCAACGATCAGGCTGTTCAGGTCGCCGACGGCCTCGGGGTGCTGGCGTCGGGTCTCGATCAGGAACTGCGACAGGGTGGACTTCTCGGACAACATTGGCCGGCCTCCGGGGGGATGTCGGGGGGAGCGGTACGGGTGGTGAAGCAGGAGACACAAGAACAGCGGAGGCCGGCGTACCGGCACAATCACCCGACCGGGTGATTTCCCGGACACCCCCACTCACCCGTGATCCGGTGATTAGGGTGAATCCATGCCGCCGATCCGTGCCGTCCTGGTCGACGACCACGAGATGGTGCTCTACGGACTCCAGGCGATGCTCACCCACTTCCCGCAGGACGTGACGGTCGTCGCGACCGCCACGACGCTCGCCCAAGCCCACGAGGTGGTCGCGGAGCATTCCCCGGATCTGGTGCTGTGCGATGTGCGGATCGGCCGGGCCAGCGGAATTGACTTGGTCACCGACTGGCACCGCGACCGGCCGGAGCTGAGGGTGGTGCTGCTCACCGCCTATGAGGATGAGCACCACGTGTTCCAGGCGCTGCGGGCGGGGGCGGCGGGGTACATCCTCAAACGCATCGACGCCCACGAGCTCGTCCGGCACCTGCACCGGGTGATGGAGGGTGACGTCGTGATCGACCCGGCCCTGGCCGGACGGGTGGCGCTGTCAGCGGCCCGGATCAATGCAGGCGAGCCCGCTTCGGGTGGCGACCGTGGCCTGACCCAGCGAGAGACCGAGGTGCTCACCCTGCTCGTCGACGGGCTGTCGAACAAGGCGATCGCCAAGCAGCTCGTGATCAGCGATGACACGGTCAAGACCCATCTGCGTGGGCTCTATCGCAAGCTGGAGGTGTCGGATCGCGGTTCCGCGGTGGCGGTGGCCCTGCGCGAGGGGCTGTGTCGGTGAGCGCGTCCCTCGTAGGTTTGCTGACTGCGTCAGGACCGCCGGTCTGGTCGGTGGTGGCGCGCGAATGGGCGCGCGCGTTGTCTGCCGCCGGGGCGATCCTGTTCTTGTTCGATGGCACGGAGTTGCGGGTCGGTGGGGCGTTCCCGGGCCGGGCGGTCGCGGAGAAGCGCCTGATCGTGCCGGCGGGTCAGGGGCTGGTCGGTCAGGTTGCAGTCAACGGGCACGCGATCCACATGGCCGCGGATTCACCGCGCAGCTCCGATCTGCGGCTGCTGTTGGGGCTCGGGCCGACCGGCTCGGTGGCCCGGCTGTGTCTGCCGGCCCGCTCGCTGGATGGGCAGACGATGGCGGTCGTCGCTGCCCATCGATCGGAGCCGTTCTCGGGGGAGGACCTCGGGCGGTGGCAGCCGATCGCAGACCTGATGGGGCTGCGGCTGGCCGCGGAGAACCTGCGGGACGCGGTCGATGCCCACCACGGTGAACGGGACCGGCTCATCGCCCAGGCGATCTCGGCTCAGGAGGCCGAACGGCGGCGGATCGCGTTCGACCTGCACGACGGGGTGACGACCGCGTTGGCATCGATGTCCTTCCACCTCAATGCCGCAGAGCTCTCCCTTGGTCGCGGTGCCGGCGACCGCGAGGGAGTCGGTGGCGTCGAGGTGGCCCAGGTCGAGGTGGCCCAAGTGGCGGCCCAGATCGCGGCGGCGCGATCGCTGCTCGACCTGGCGTACGCACAGACCCGCGCAGCCATCACCGGACTGCACTCGCTGGTGTTGGACGACCACGGGTTGGTCGCGGCGGTGGAAACACTGGTCGACACCGCCCCTGGTGTGGCAATCGAACTCGTCGCCGACGATGAGGACGCGTTCGTGGATGTCTCCAACCATGCCGCTGCGGCGCTGTTCCGGATCGCCCAGGAGACAATCTCGAACGCGGTCCGACACTCCGAGGCGGCCAAAGTCGTGGTGACCCTGCAGCGCACTGAGACCGCGGTGATCCTGTCGACCACGGACGACGGGATTGGGTTCGATCCTCGCCCAGGACAGCCGACCGAGCCGGGTTCGGACGTCTCGCCCAGATCGGACTCGCTCGGACCGGAAGTGTCGGCAGGCGAGGATGCCGCCGGCGAGGAGTTGGGGGCCGCACACGTGGATCACTTCGGTCTGTCCTCGATCGCGGAACGCTGTGCGCTGATCGGGGCAAGCCTGCAGATCGATTCCGATCCCGGTCGAGGCACGTCGGTGACCGTCGAGTTGCCGATGCCCCAGGGCTGACCTGCCCGTTCGGTGCGTGATCGCGTGCTGACACGTTTCTCTGTATCTCTTGCCAAAGCGCGCCGTACCTCGGACCATGGATTAATCACAGCAATGTCGTGATTAGTGCTGTCTGCTTCAAGGAGTCATCGATGACTGACGTGCGGTTTGCTCTCTTCGGCCCGCAGGCTGACGCCTGGCTTGGCGCCCTCTCCCAGCGAGTCCAGGAGAACATGGCCGAACCCGACCAGGCCAACCTCTGGGTCGTCAACGCCGAAGAGGCGCCGAAGGAAGTGCCGGATGGCTGCCACGTGGTGGCGTTCGCCCTGGGCGTCGAATACGAGAGTGACCTGCCGAACCTGTGGGAGACCGTCGAGACCCCCGAGCGCTGGATGC
>JAUNUL010000361.1 GCA_030538175.1 Propionibacteriaceae bacterium
TCCAGTTCGAGGTTGCTGCCCGTTTGCGGGACGAGATCCACGACCTCAAGCGCGAACTCCGGCAGATGGTGGAAGCCACGAAATAGGAGCTATGCGCCTATTTCTGGGATTCTCCAAGTCTCTCCTCAGATTCCTTGGGTAGCTGAAGGGGGCTTGTTCCATAAATGGAAAACGGATTTGTGGAAAAGGCCCTCCTTCCGCTGATATAGGTGTTGTTATTTCCGAATAATCAGCAACTCTATGCGAATGCCCTTCTTTTGCAGGGCATTCACATTCCGAAGGGGTCAGCTATGCCCACAATTCCTACGCCCACAGTTTCCCGCCGAGCAGTCGTCCGAGGAGCCGCTTGGAGCGTGCCCGTGGTCGCGCTGGCTACATCCGCCCCGGCGTACGCCGCGTCCCCTGCGCCGAGCCCCAGCGTGGTAGCGCCCGCCGGTGGGTTTTCCGCCACGGATCGGGACAGCATCGCCGACCCGGAGGTCCTCGCGCTGGTGGATGACCAGCTGGCTCAGTACAGCGGGGGAGACCTTAACCGGGCGCGGGTTTATGTCCTGCCCATCACCGGCGGAGATCGTCTTTACCTGCGCAGCATCACGCCAGCAGGTGGCGGCAACGCCGCCGACTGGACGATCGATCCGGCGGGGTATCCCATCGTGTCAACCTCGGCCGGTTTCGATGGTGCGGCACCGGTAGTGGTCAAGAGCAACAACGCTCCGGGAACCTATGTGGTGACCTATCAGATCGACGACGGCCCGCTCCAGACGTTCGAGATTCAGCACACCAATTGAGAAAGCTCCCTCGGCGGCTGACCTGGCCGCTCGGGGAGGTTCGGTAGGCTGCGACCCCGTGGATCCTGTCACCAGCGAGATGATTCGCGCCGCGTTCGTCAATGGCACCAAGGGCGAGGCGAAGCGCTTGCGCCTGCCCTCCCTGGAGTCGGTGCCCTGGGCGGATCTCGACTTCTTTGGTTGGCGTGATCCGCAATCAACCTCGGCCGGTGGCTTGGTGTTGTGGCGTTCCGGCGAGCCGTTGTCGATCATGTTGCAGGCCACGTCACGTCCCGCGTCGGCCAAACAGGGCATGTGCTCGTTCTGCCATACCTTCCACACCTCCAGTGATGTCGCCTTCATGGGCGCCAAGCTGGCCGGTGCCAAGGGACGAGCCGGCAACACCGTCGCCGCGGCCATGTGCGGCGATCTGGCCTGCTCGCTCTATGCCCGGAAACTCCGACAGCCATCGCGGGTGCAGCCCCAGGAGACGATCGATATCGATGCACGCGTCGCCCGACTGATCGTCAACCTCGATGCCTTCGTCGACAAGGTGACCGAAGGCCGCTGACGTCCGCCTGCCAGCCCTGATCGTGCCTCGTCCCCTCCATGGTGGAGCTGGGAACATCCGGATGTCGCTGTTGATTCATCCACCGGGTCCGCAGAGGTCACTCGATGACTGTGCAATGGGCGCCATGGACCTTCGCCGTGTCCCCCTCAGCCCAGCATCAGTGCACAGCCTCACGCTGCAGGGTGGCCCGATGGAAGCGGCCGAGGTTGTCCGCTTCGAAGCCAATCAGCACCATGCCGACGCCGTCCGGCTCCGCCGCTGGGACGATCTTGCGAAAGACCCAAGGGCCACACCGCCCGGTTTCGAGCACTACCTCGAGGCGATCCGTGCAGTCCTGACGTCGACCAACTGACGGGTTCGTTCTAGATCGCTGACGGGGCCGTACCTCGGACGGACCCCGCCTTCAGGGCCGCGGCGTCACCAGCCGCGTTCGCGCCACTCCGGCAGGCTCGGCCGCTCTGCGCCCAAGGTGGAGCACTTCCCATGGCCGGGATGGAACACGGTCTCGTCGGGATAGACCGCGAAGAGCCGAGTCTCCACATCGTCCATGAGCGAGCTGAAGTCCTCCGGACTGTTGGTTTTCCCAACCCCGCCGGGGAAGAGGCTGTCGCCCACGAACAGATGTGTCGGGCCGCCCTCTGCGGCGTACGCCAACGTGATCGCACCGGGAGTGTGGCCGACCAACCCGATCACCTCGAGCTTCTCGCCGCCCGGAAGCGAGATGGTTTCGCCGGTCCAGACGGTCTGATTCACCACGCCGGTGAACTTTTCGATCGCCGCCGCGTCGGGCTCCCCGCAGATCAGGCGGGCACCGGTGCGCTCAGCCATCTCGGCGAGTCCCTTGATGTGATCCGGGTGCCGATGGGTGGTGACGATGGTGTCGACCGCGCGCCCGTCGAGCACCTCGGTGATCCGATCCGGTTGATTCGCCGCATCGATGAGCAGCGTGCCGCTGGCGTCAGTGAGCAGATAGATGTTGTTGTCGGTCGGCCCGACTGAGAACTTGGTCATGGTGACGGTGTCCGACAGCGCCTGGGTCAGGGGAGCGCCGTCCTGCTCAACAGTGTTCATGAAGGTCCTCTCGGTGGTCTGCGGTCAACCCTAGTCGAGCGGTCCTGATCGCTTTCGATCTTTGTCGGACCCCCCGCGTAGGCTCGCTCACTGTGATGGAACAGCTGATAGTCCGTGGTGCTCGGGTGCACAATCTGCGCAACGTGTCGGTCGAGTTGCCCCGCGATTCGCTGATCGTGTTCACGGGGCTGTCGGGATCCGGCAAGTCCAGCCTCGCCTTCGACACCATCTTCGCCGAGGGCCAGCGGCGTTACGTGGAGTCGTTGTCGGCGTACGCCCGGATGTTCCTCGACCAGGCCGACAAGCCCGACGTCGATTTCATCGAGGGCTTGTCCCCGGCGGTCTCGATCGACCAGAAGTCAACCTCGCGCAACCCGCGTTCGACGGTCGGCACCATCACCGAGATCTATGACTATCTGCGTTTGCTGTACGCGCGGGCCGGGCGCCCCCACTGTCCCGAGTGCGGGGAACCGATCAGCCGCCAGACGCCCCAGCAGATCGTCGACCAGCTGCTGGAGCTGGCCGAGGGGATCCGCTTCCAGGTCCTGGCGCCGGTGGTCCGTGGCCGCAAGGG
>JAUNUL010000362.1 GCA_030538175.1 Propionibacteriaceae bacterium
AGAAGTACGGCCTGGAGTGCACGATCGAGGCGCACCCCTACGACTTCGTCGAGGAGGTCGGTCAGAAGGTCGGTCTCGACAAGATCGTCGGCATCATCCCGCCCGCACCCGGGGGCCGCGGGCTGACCCGCGCCCAGCAGGGTCGGCGTGCGGTCGTCCGGGCGCTCGCGACCGTCGGCCTGGTCGAGGTCCTCACGTTCCCGTTCGCCGCTGAGTCGGATCTGGACACCCTCGGTGTGCCGGCCGACGATGCGCGGCGCCAGCTCGTGCGGTTGGCCAACCCGTTGGCCGAGACCACGCCCTATCTGCGGACCACGATGCTCCCGGGCCTGCTGGCGTCCGCAGCACGCAACGCCAGCCGAGGGCTGGACGATGTGGCGCTGTTCGAGCTCGGGTCGATCTATCGGGCCCGCCCCGGTGCCGCTGCAGCGCCCATGCCCCCGGTCGACCGCAAGCCGACCGACGCGGAATGGGCAGAGTTCGCCGCAGCCCTGCCGGACCAGCCGCGGCACCTGGGCGTACTGCTCAGCGGGAACTGGCTCGCCCAGAACTGGAACGCTGCCGCCGAGCCCGTCACCTGGCGTCACGCAATGGGCGTGGTCGAGACCTTGGCCGACGCACTCGGCGTACGCCTGGAGCGCCGGGCGGGCACCCAGGCTCCCTGGCACCCGGGTCGCTGCGCGGAGATCGTGCTCGATGGGGTCGTTGTGGGGTACGCGGGCGAGCTGCACCCGAACGTGATCGACGCTTTCGCGCTCAGCAAGGGTGCCGCGGCGGTCGAGTTGGATCTCGACGCGATCCTCGCTGGCCTGCCTGGTCCGGGGACGATCGCACCGCTGTCGACTCTGCCGGTCGCGAAGGAGGACGTCGCGCTCGTGGTCGATGCCGACGTGCCGGCCGGCGACGTCGAGGCTGCGCTGCGGTCCGGCGCCGGGGAGCTGCTGGAGTCGATCCACCTGTTCGACATCTATGTCGGCGAGCAGGTCCCGGCGGGCAAGAAGTCGCTGGCGTTTGCTCTGCGGTTCCGGGCCATGGGGCGCACGCTCACCGACGCCGAGGCGATCGCTGCCCGCGACGGGGCCGTCGCCGAGGCCGGCCAGCGCTGCGGAGCCGAGCTCCGCTCCTGAAAGCCGATCGGGGCCTGGGTTCGTCAGCCACGCCCAGGCCCCCGATCTTCCCTGCTTCGAACGGTCTCCTGCCGACTGGATCGATGACCGATGTCAGGCCGGACCGTCCGCGGCGTCCGACGAGGGCGCGGGACGTTTGAGAGCCAACACGAACCTCTCCGCGCTGCCGACGACGAAGAACACCATCACGGTCAACACACAGGTCGCGATCGTGACACCGAGGCCATCCCTTGAGGGATCGAGGAATGAATATGGGATCGGCAGGCCAAACACGGTGTGGGCCACGAGCACGACCAGGCCATAGGCTACGGGGAAGACCATCGTGAATCCGACATCGCGCCAGCGCATCGGGGTGAGGGGACTGTGGCGGTACCAGACTGCGAGCAGCACCACGATCGGCAACACCAGGTGCATCGCGACGTTCGCCCAGACCATCTCCTCCGGCGACCGGAAAAGATCCTTCGGGAAGACCATCAACCAGAACCCGATCGTCGAGACGGTGATGCCGGCGATGCCCGCGCGGGCGATGACGTCGTGCCAGCGCCACCGTGACGGTCTGGTCAGAGCCGCGAGGGTGAGCAGCGCCGCACTGTGCAGGCTGAAATAGAGATAGGGCTCGGTGCCCAGGGTGGGAAAATTGGCCTGGAACCAGATCCCGGACAGCCCGGCGATCGGCACCCAGATGTTGATCTTGTAGCGCGGTGTGAAATAGCTCATCGCCGAGTCGAGGAACACCGACCACATCAACAGGTTCAGCAGCACGGGCAGGATCAGCGCCCACGTCCGCGTCGGATAGTCGGGGTTCAGCCTGGCTGCCTCGGAGCACAGGAACCACGTATACGCGATCCCGATGGCATAGAGCCCGACCGCCGGCAGGACCGCAGCGACATAGCGCGACATCCACCGGTCACCCTTGCTGGCGATGATCTCGTACGGGTTCACGATCGGGTTCCGGGCAGGCGTCCCGAGCCAGCCGCGGGCGTACTCCCGGTCGAGGCCCGCAACCCGGACCAGCTCGCGCTCCACGATGCCTGCCGAACGGGTGCGTCGCGCCATCGCAGCACTCTGCACCATGTGGAAGAACATGAGCAGGACGACCGGCAGCGGCAGGTAAGCCAGGATCTCGTTGCCATAACCCTGATAGACCGCGAACAACGACACCGGCAGATAGGCCGCGATGATGCCGATCAGCGCCATGGAGATCTGACCGGCGTTCTGCAGGCCGGTGTCCTCGGCGGACAACAGCGCCGCGAGCGCTTCGGTGCGCTCCTGTTCCGGGTCAACGTCGTGGGTGCCCGGCTCCGGGGGATGAGCGGTCATGGATCCGCAGTCTAGGCCTCCACGCTCGGCACTCGGGTCGGCAAATTCTGCATCCAGTGTGGCCGGCTCATGCCGTGACTGGGGCAAACGCACCCGGTTGGGCCATTGGGATGCAGAATTTGCCGGTTTCCAAGGGTGCCGGGGCGTCCCCGGTGACGAAGTTTGGCTCAGTAGCGGTCGCGTCGCCCACGCGGTCGGTCATCGCGGCCACGACCACGGTCGTCCCGGCCACGGCTAGGGGCACCGCGGTCGGGCTGGAGCTCGATGAGCTTGCCGGAGATCCGGGTCGACTTCAGTGCCTCCCAGGCGTTGGCAGGCAGGTGCGCTGGCAACTCGACGAGCGAATAGTCCGCGCGGATATCGATCCGACCGAAGTCGCTGCTGCGCAGCCCACCCTCGTTGGCCAAGGCACCGACGATCTGTCGGGGCGCCACCTTGTGTCGGCGTCCGACGGCGATGCGATACGTGGCGAACGATCCGCCGCCATCCCGCCTGCCGCGGCCCTGGCCGCGGTCGTCCCG
>JAUNUL010000363.1 GCA_030538175.1 Propionibacteriaceae bacterium
AGCCGCCCACGCCGGGTGCTGTTCTGGGTGGCCTTCATTGCCTGCGCCTGGGGCTTCTTCTATGTCGGCATGGTGCTCTATGGCGTCCCCCCGTGGATCCCGACGCAGGCCCAGGAGTGGTTGCTGCGACTGCCCGGTGTGCGCTGATGTGACCAAAGGGGTCTGCGCCCCGTGCGGTGGCGGGGGCGAGCAGGCTGGTGGTTCATACTGGCGCCCATGCGATCGGCTCGGCGTACGCCCACCCAGCACCCCTATTTCGACGCTCCCTTCATCGCGATGGCCCACCGCGGCGGTGCCTTGCTGCCGGCCAATATCGGTCGGGAGAACACCGTGCATGCCTTCGCCCATGCCCGCGACCTGGGATATCGCTATTTCGAAACCGACGTCCACGTGACGTCGGATGGCGTGCTGGTGGCGTTCCATGACGACCGGCTCGACCGAGTCACCGACCGCACCGGGTTGATCGCCGATCTGCCCTGGGCGGAGGTCCGGCGGGCCCGCATCGGTGGTCAGGACCCGATCCCCACGCTCGATGAACTGTTCGAGACGTTCGGTGAGCAGCGATTCAATATCGACATCAAGGCCCCCGGTGCTGTCGAGCCCCTCGCTGCGGTGATCCGATCCCACCGGGCACAGGACCGGGTGTGCGTCGGATCGTTCGGTGTCGACCGGATCCGCGCCTTCCGTCGGCTGATGGGGACCCATGTCCCCACCTCCTTGTCCCAGGTGGGGGTCGGCTGGACACGGTTCGTGCCGATCCTGCCCAGGTTCTGCCCGGCCCCCGGCGCCGCCCTGCAGATCCCGGTGCGGACCGAGATCGGCGGCCGGACTGTCCGCCTGGTCACCCCGCGGTTGCTGGCGCGCGCCCATGCCGCAGGGCGGCAGGTCCACGTGTGGACGATCGATGAGCCGAGCGAGATGCATGAGCTGCTCGATCTCGGGGTCGACGGGCTCATCAGCGACCGGATCGACACGCTGCGCGAGGTCTGTCAGGAGCGTGGGCATTGGCACTGAACCGATGCCTCCCCAAGGGCTGAGAAACAGCCATCGGCGAGCTGGGAACAAAACCGGGCAACGAGGCGTTGGAGGAAGCAAGACATCGTCTGGAGGTTGCCATGGCTGATCGTTCACTGCGGGGAACCGGGTTGGGCGCCAAGAGTTTTGAGGATGAGTCCAGCATCGAGTTCGCCCCGCGTCAGGACATTGGGTTCGACTGCCCTGTTGGGCACCATTTTGTGCGCGTCTTCGCCGAGGACGCCGAATTGCCGACCAGTTGGGAATGCCCCCGGTGTGGCCGCCTGTCCAAGCGTTCGGATGGGGTGGAGATGGTGCTCAAGGCTGAAAAGCCGGCCCGCACCCACTGGGACATGTTGCTCGAGCGACGTTCGATCGCGGAGCTGGAGGACCTGCTGGCTGAGCGGCTGGATCTGCTGAGGTCCAAGCACAGCGCCTGATCCGTCGCCCGGCTCCGCTGAGACACGACCCTTGTGACACGACTCAGCACGCTGGACCAGCCGGGCCACCCGCTAGTCTCGGGCCATGACGCAGGCCACCAGAACCGCGCCGCCAGGGACCGCACCACAGCCGTCCTGGGCGGCACGAGCCGTGCCCGGACAAGTCCTGCCCGGAAACGAGATTGTTCCGGGTCGGGAGATCCCCCAACAGCTGAGTCGCCTGCGCTGGGTCAGCGTGATCGTGGTGCTCGCGGTTGCAGCCCTGACCGCGATGCAGTTGATCCTCGCCGGTGGGTCGCTGCAGACCGCTGCCCGGGACACGGCCCAGTTGGTTCGCGTCCAGAACATCAAGGTCCATCTGCTGCGTGCTGATGCGCTGGCCACGAACGCGTTCCTCATCGGTGGATTGGAAGCGCCGGAACAGCGTGCACGCTATGAAGAATCCCTGACGGCCGTCTCCCGCGGCATCGCGGAGGCAGCCCAGGCCCAACCGCTGGACCGGGATGTGCTCGTCGAGCTGAACGGCGTCGTCGTCAGATACGCCGAGGGCATGGCCCAGGCCCGCGCAAACAATCGCCAGGGCCTGCCGGTGGGTGCCGGCTATTTGCGTGCTTCGAGCGCCGAACTCCGCGAACGCGGCGTCGTGCTCGTGGACGCCCTCGTTGAGGCCAACACGGCCCGTGCCGATCGCTCCCTCGGCGCCCATGTGCCCGTGCTGGTGGTCCTGCCTGCGATCGCCGCCCTGATCGTTCTCGGCATCATCAACCAGTGGATCGCCCGGCGTTTCCGTCGCCGCATCAACACCGGTCTCGCGGGGGCCGCCGCGGCCATCCTCGCGATCGGGCTCGCGGCTTTCGCGGTCAGCGCCGCCCAGGCCGGCGCCAACTCCCAGCTGCGCTCCGGGGACTATGCGACCGCCGTCAACGGGTCGGAGGCCCGCAGCGATGCCAACGCCGCGAAGACCAACGAGAGCCTGCGACTCGTCGCACGGGGCTCCGGGCAGGCGTACGAAACGGCCTGGGGCACGTTCTCGAGCGAGGTCGACAGTGCCCTCGAGGCACCAGAACTGGGCGGTGCGCCCAAGGCCGACTGGGCTGCCTACGTCGCGGGCCACCAGGAGGTCGTGAAACTGGATTCCAGCGGTGACTGGGACGGCGCGGTCAGGGTCGCGACCGACCGTGCCGACGGATCTGCCACCACCCACTTCGCCGCCTTCGACGCAGGCATGGAGGACCTGATCACCCAGGCAGCCGCCAAGACCTCAACCGTTCTGCGCAGTGCCAGCCCGGCCTTCCTCACCGTGACCATCGCCACGATCGTCGGTGGTCTCGCGGCGGCGGGGTTGGCGTGGCGTGGGGTCACGGCTCGCTTGAAGGAGTACGCATGATTCGCCGTGTTGCCGGGTCCCTCGCCGGGCTCGTCGCCGTTGTCACCCTCGCCGCCTGTGGTGCGACCCCCACCGTCGTGCCGCCGATGCCCGAACCCCCCGCCGACACCGCTCCCCCGGCGGCCTC
>JAUNUL010000364.1 GCA_030538175.1 Propionibacteriaceae bacterium
GTATTCGGCGCTGTTCATGGTGGGGTTGGCAATGGCGAGCCGGATCCGCCGGGCGACCTGGTGGGACTGGCCGCTCGCCCTGGCGATCGCGTTGGCGACCCCTGCGGCGTACCAGATCTTCCGAATGGGCTACTACGCCCTCCTCGCCCCCAACACCGCCCTGGCCAAGGACGCGACCGACACGCGTTGGCTCCAGGGGTTGAACTACCTGGTGGACTACGCGGGGCTGTATGTCCTGCTGGTCCCGCTGCTGGTCGGCGCGTTGGGGACGGGGCTGCACATGACGTACGCCTGGCGTACCCGCAGCCAGGCCCGCTGGGCCGTCGTGGGCGCGCCGTTGCTGGCGGCGGTGATGCACGTGGCGTACATCGTCCGCGTCGGCGGTGACTTCATGCATGCCCGCTTCCTGCTGCCGGACACGTTCGCCGTGCTGATGCCGGCGGCCATTGTCGGAATCACACTGGCGTGGCGCCAGCTCGCGCTCGTCGCGACCGCGTTCGTGGCCGGCTGGGCCGTCGCGATCGCCTCCAGTGCCCGCACTCCGTACGCCGAGGAGCCCTCCCTCGACGGCATCGCCAACGAACGCGTCTTCTGGTCCTCACGCACGATCACCGGCGACGTGCTGACCCGCAATGACTGGCTCGCCGGTGGGTTGGGCCATGTCGGCACGCAGGCCCGCTGGGATCTGGAGGCTGGCTGGAGCTACTACGACAACGGCTCGGTGCGGCTGGACTCGGCGACGGGCGAGGGCGTGTATGTCGCCGTCGACAACCTCGGCATCATCTCCATCGCCGCCGGCACGGACGTCATGGTGATCGACAAGCTGGCCCTGTCCGACGGAATCACCTCCCACAGCCGCTTCGATCCCCGCCTGGTCGGCACCACCCGGATCGGCCACGCCGAGCGGCCGGATGCGTGGCGGGTCGCCCGGTACGCCCGCTTCCGCGTCGATGAGCCGATCCGAATCACCCACGCCCGGTTGGCGTTGCAGTGTGGCGACCTGGCAGTGCTGCAGGACGCCATCACCGGCGACCTGACGACCGAGAAGTTCTGGCAGAACGTACGCCTCGCCCCACACCTGACCTTCTTCACCTTCCCCGCCGACCCGGCGAGCGCGCGGAAGGAACTGTGCGGCTGGAACCCCGGTTGGTGAACGCCGAGGGACTTCTGCACGACCACCGGGTGTCCACGAACGCTCCCGATTTTGCACCGACGCAGTTGCCCGGTTATAGTTCTCGTCGCTGGTGAAAACCGGCAAGGGCCCGGATCCACCGGGAACCAGGCCCCGTAGCGCAGTTGGTTAGCGCGCCGCCCTGTCACGGCGGAGGTCGCGGGTTCGAGTCCCGTCGGGGTCGCGAGAGCGGTGATGTGAAAGCATCACCGCTTTTGCAGATTATTTGCACTGCATCTTTGGCCAGGTAGCTCAGTTGGTACGAGCGCTCGCCTGAAAAGTGAGAGGTCGCCGGTTCGATCCCGGCCCTGGCCACCACAGCATCACCGAAAAGCCGCCCTGCCGGGCGGCTTTCGTGTTCCTGCGTCGAACCTCGCTGCCTTTTGCCCCGGGCGCTCCCCGAAACCAGACCAAATGGAAGGGCGGACGCAACTATTGCGTCCCACCCCGCATTTTGTTAGGTCTCGGGGCGAACTGGGCCCAAGCGGCCGGAACTCGGGCGATGCGGCCGGTTGAATAGCGGAATGGACTTCACCAAGCGGGATCCCGCTGCGCCCGAAGGGTTCTTCGCCGCTGAGGCAGCGGGCTTGGCATGGTTGGCCGAAGCAGAAGGTGCCCGGGTGGTGGGCGTACTCGAGGTCGGCCATCACCACATCACCCTCGAACGTGTGACCCCGGCTCGGGCAACCGCTGCCGAAGCCGCTACGTTTGGGCACTCCCTCGCCCAGACCCATGCCGCTGGCGCACCGGGCTGGGGCGCACCGCCACCCGGGCAGGGAGAGCAGGCGTACATCGGGCCACTCCCCCAGGCCAACCGCATCGAGCCCACGTGGGGCGAGTTCTATGCGCGGCACCGGGTCCGGCCGTTCGCCGACCGGGCGTACGCCGACGGGACCCTGACAGCACCCGGTCACGCCACGATCGCGGCGCTATGCGACCGCCTGGAAGCCGGAGAGTTCGACGACACATCACAGCCAGCCCGGATCCACGGCGACCTGTGGGCCGGCAACGTCATCACCACCGCCGGTGGCTGGACGCTCATCGATCCGGCTGCGCACGGCGGTCACCGGCTGACCGATCTCGCCATGCTCGAGTTGTTCGGGAACCCGCACCTGGCCGAGACGTTAGCGGCGTACGGCGACAGCGCCAACCTCCCCCATGACCGGCAGGAGCTGATCCCACTCCATCAACTGCACCCACTGCTCGTGCACGCCGTGCTGTTCGGGGCGGCGTATGGCGCGCAGGCGGTCGCTGCGGCCAGCCGCTACTAGGCCTATTAGGTCTGGCGCGCTTGTCCCGGAGGTGCAAGGCTCTCCGCGTTCGCACCAGAGAGAGGCTTGGCCATGGGCTTTCGTCCGGTTCATTTCGAGATCCATGCCGATGACGTGACCCGCGCGGTCGAGTTCTATCGCGAGGCGTTGGGTTGGTCGTTCGAGGATTGGTCGGAGTACGCCGGCGTCCCCTATTTCGGCGCAACCACCGGCGACGACGCGATGGGCATCAACGGAGCGATCATGGCCCGCCGGACCCCGGGTGGGGGTGCGGGGGCACCGGTCAACGGTGCGGTGCTGACCGTGGGCGCGGACGACTTCGATGCGGTGGCGGAGCGGATCATCGCGGCCGGTGGCGCCGTCGCGCTCCCTAAGCATGCGCTGCCGGGGATGGCCTGGCAGGGATACTTCCTCGATACAGAGGGCAACGTGTTCGGCGTGCATCAGCCGGATATGAACGCCAAATAGGTCGCACCAAGCGCCGCGGATCCAGCCATCGGACACGGCTGTGGCGCACCG
>JAUNUL010000365.1 GCA_030538175.1 Propionibacteriaceae bacterium
GTAGAGCCCCAGTCTTCCAAACTGGCTACGCGGGTTCGATTCCCGTCATCCGCTCGTTTCTGAGTCGCGACGCCGGTTTCACGGTGTCGCGACTCATTTTTGTTTCAAAACCACGGCAGACACTGGAGCTCCCGCCAGCTTCGCATCTAAGTCCGTCTCAGCAATTTGGCGCAGGCTCGACCGGCCTGGCTAAAAAATCCCCAGATTTCATCAACGGGAACCCGAAATTCGGCCCGGTGCAGCGAAACTCCGGATTACCGACGAGTAATCCAAATAGAGGGCCCTTGTTGGAAGTGGACACCAACGTTAGGTTTCCCAAACTGCGCACTGACGGACTTCCAGGAAAGGGCACAAAGATGTGTTTAGATGAAAAGGATCCTCATTTCCTGCACTATTGCGGGTGGGAAAAGGCAGAACTCGAGGAGCCGGTGATGGCTGTAGCCCCGGTCGCCCTCCGCCTGAACAGACGACATGCTCTGCTGGGCCTGGGCGGCCTCTCGGCGGCCGCACTCCTCACCGCGTGCTCCCCGGGCCAGAGCGCCCCGACCCAGACCCAGACACCCAGCGGCACCGGCGCCGCTGCAGCACCAGGTGCTCCCGTCAGCCCTGCCCAGCTCGGCGAGGCAACGAAGGGAATCGAGGAGACCCTGGTCTGGCAAACCGAGTTCTACAAGGACCTTCATCGCCACCCGGAATTGTCGGGCGAAGAAGTGCGGACGGCGCAGAACATCACCACGAAACTGCAGGAGTTCGGCGCTGACGAGATCCTCCAGATCGGCGGTGGCGTCGTCGGCATCTTTCGGAATGGTCCAGGACGCACGGTCCTGTATCGCGCGGATATCGACGCCCTTCCGGTCACCGAGGCGACAAATCTCGACTACGCCTCGCTCGAAGCCGGCAAGATGCACGCCTGCGGTCACGACATGCACGTCGCCTGCGGCCTCGGAGCCGCAGCGCTGCTGGTCCAGAACAAGGACGCCTGGAAAGGCACATACGTGGCCCTGTTCCAGCCGGGCGAAGAGACCGGCAAGGGCGCCCGCGCGATGGTCGATGACGGGCTGGTCGCAAAACTGTCCCACGCCCGCCCAGAAGTCTGCTTGGCCCAGCACGTGCTCACCGTCCCGGAGGCCGGCCATGTCGCCACCCGCCCGGGAGCTGTCCTTTCCGCGGGTGACAGCATCAAGATCACGGTCTTCGGCAAGGGTTCCCATGGTTCGATGCCCAACCTCGGTGTCGACCCGGCCGTGCTTGCCGCCTCCATCGTGATGCGCCTGCAGGGCATCGTCTCCCGCGAGCTGGCGCCCGGCCAATTCGGCGTCGTCACCGTCGGCTCGATTCACGTGGGCAATGCTCCCAACGTGATCAGCGACAGGGCCGAGCTGCAGGTCAATGTCCGGGCCTATGACAATGACGTCCGGGACAAGATCCTGAAATCGATCGATCGGATCGTGCGGGGCGAATGTGAGGCATCCGGATCACCGCAGGAGCCCACCTTCGAGACCATCGCGACCTTCCCGCTCACTGTCAACGACGAGGCAGTCACCCGGACAGTGACCGAGTCGCTCGTCGCTGCGCTGGGCGCCGACCGCGTGCACCAACTAGCACCAGTCCCCGCATCGGAGGACTTCAGCATCATTCCGGCCGCGTTCGGGGTGCCCTTCACCTTCTGGGGATTCGGAGGCTTCCTTCCCGGCATGCCAGTCGTGGGCAACCACAACCCCGGGTTCGCTCCAGCGATCGAACCGACCCTGCGCACCGGCACCGAGGCCGCACTGGCTGGCATTCTCGCCTACCTCGGCTGAGCGAGCGATCAGGACTCAGCGGGACGAAGGGTGAGCCACGCGAGCGTACGCAGGCCATCAGGCGTCGTCGCCGACGCGCCCGGACCAGATGTCGGCGCCGACAAGGCGATGAGCCTGCGTACAGCCCCCTGCAGCTCAGGCGGTTCTGGTTGGCCGCCCAGGGATCGGACAACCACAGCGATGGCCCGCCGCCAGGCCGGGACGCCGGGCCGACGCAGCGTGCCGGGGCCACCTTGGGAGATCACCCGGAGATAGGTCTCCGCCTGCCGGGCGATAACCGGATCCGGGTCCGGACCCATGAGAAGTGCCAGCTCGGCCCGCAGCCCGATCCCCAAAGCCTCGCTGGGCCCTGGCGACAAGCGGGCCAGGGTGGCCGCCACGTCCGGAACTTCCTCGTGCAGCTGCTGGGCCATCCAGAGGGTGAGCCAGGCGAGCGGAACACCGTCCTGCGTCGGCACGCCGGCGAGGAACTCGGCGGCCCGAATCAGCCTGTCACCGCCTGCCCACTCGGCTGATCGGATAAGCACGATGGCGCGCAGGGGGTCGTCCGCGGATCCGGGATCAGCGAGATGATCCTCGATCAGTTCGATGGCCTCGTCGCGACCCAACCCATGGCACGTCATGGCACGATGCACGCATACTGCCTCGGCGGCATCCACGAGGTAACCCCGTTCGAGAGCCTTGACAGCCACGGCGGCATAAGTTTGCGCCTCGGCCACGAACGCGACATCCACGCGGGTCCGGCTCGTAGCCTCAACCACCTCATGCCGCACCACGCGCGAGGGTGCCCATGGCCCCAGTTCCTCCAGCCGAATCGCCGCATCGGGGTGCTCGATCACGAAGTCGGGCTCATCTCCGGCGGACAGGTCGATGGAGTCGGGAAACCAGGGCGGGCGACGTGACTCAACCCCTGCGGAGTCGGCGTACCACTCCCCTGACAGCGTCAGCTGATAGCGCCCGCCGGGGGGCAGCCGCAGCTGTGGCGTCGCAACGATCCCGTCATCGTCGATGAGTTCGCCCCGGGTCAACCGGAACGCCAGGCAGGCAGGATCCCCCGCGCGGTGCACGGTCAGCAGCCCCAGCGCTCCGGCGGCCAGAACGTGGACCAAGCCATCGCGCCCCGCCTCGAATTCCAGTGCCAGCCGCCCGGTTTC
>JAUNUL010000366.1 GCA_030538175.1 Propionibacteriaceae bacterium
CGCCGGCACCCTCACCGGGATCGCCAAGCGCAACCTCAAGGGTGTGGAATTGTTCAACCTCAACACTCCCGACGACCTGCCGGCAGCGCTGGAGTTCGTCCGCAAGCACGGTGAGCCGTCCACTCCGTCCGAGCTTGCGGGCACTCCCAGTTTCCTGTTGGTGGTCTCCCCCGGCAAGGGCACCTTTTCCCGCACCGATGGCGTCGACGTCAACTCCGTGCTGCCCGAGCTAGCCACCATTGGACAGGTCGCCACGCTGCGTGATGCGACGCCGGTGACTGCCATGCACGGCGGCATTGTGCTCGAATGGCTCGTGGAGGACGGCGACCCCGTCAGCCCGGGCCAGCCGCTCGTGCGACTCCATCCCACCGTTGAAACCAACTCTGCAACCGAGGTCAGCCGATGAGCGCAACGATCCAGTCCCCCGCCGGGGCCCCCTTTAGCCGCATCATGGGCATCGGTTCCTATCGGCCCTCCCGCGTGGTCGACAACGCCGAGATGTGCACGATCATCGACTCCACCGACGAGTGGATCGTCCAGCGCACCGGCATCAGCGAACGTCGCTGGGCCAACGACGACGAGACCATCCACTACATGTCGGTCAACGCCGCCCGCCAGGCGATGGACCGCGCCGGCGTCGAGGGCGCCCAGATCGACTGCGTCATCGTCGCCACGGTCACCCACATGACCCAGTTCCCCGCCATCGCACCGCAGATCGCGCTCGAACTTGGTGCGCAGGGTGCGCCGGCGTACGACATCTCAGCCGCCTGTGCAGGCTTCTGCGTGGGCCTCGCCCAGGCCGACGCCCTGGTCCGCTCGGGTGCAGCCACGCATGTGCTGGTCATCGGCGTGGAGCGCCTGACCGACATCACGAACTTCGAGGATCGCTCGACCGCGTTCCTGTTCGCTGACGGCGCCGGCGCCGCAGTGGTCGGGCCCAGCGATGAGCCGAAGATCGGCCCGGTCGTGTGGGGTGCCGACGGTGCCGCCGCAGACGTGCTGAAGATGACCCGCATGTGGGACGACGAGACGAACACCGAACGCCCGACCGTCTATATGGAGGGTCAGGCCGTCTTCAAGTGGGCGTCCCAGACCGTCGCCCGCAAGACCACCGAGATGCTCGACAAGGCCGGCCTGAAGGTCGAGGACCTTGACCTGTTCATCCCCCACCAGGCGAACAACCGGATCATCGACGCGATGATGCGGACCCTGAAAATGCCCGAGAGCGTCACAGTCGCCCGCGACATCAAGCGGCAGGGCAACACGTCGGCGGCATCCATCCCTCTGGCGATCGAGAGCCTCTATGAGGAAGGGCTGGCCACCAGCGGCCAGACCGCGCTCATCGTCGGCTTCGGCGGTGGTCTGATCTTCGCCGGTCAGGTCATCGTCCTCCCCTGAGCGCACCGCGCAACCCACCCCCCTATATTTTCCGCAAGCCAACCAACCCAAGGAGAAACCATGGCTACCACTGAAGAGATCCGCGCCGAGCTCGCCGAGATCGTCCACGAGGTCTGCAACGTGCCGGTCGAGGATGTCCAGCTGGACAAGTCCTTCATCGACGACCTCGACGCCGACTCCCTCGCGATGAGCGAGATCATCTATGCCGCCGAGGACAAGTTCGGCGTCTCCATCCCCGACGAAGAGGCCAAGAACCTCAAGACCGTCGGTGACGCTGTGGCGTACATCGAGCGTTCGCAGGCCTGATTTCGGGTACGCCGGCCCAGCCGGCACCCGGACCCGCGCCCGGCGGACCCCTCTGCCCCACAAGGCACCAGGGATCCGCCGGGGTCCCGGGGATCACTCGACGCAACGACCACGATCGGTCGCTGTCCCGGCACGAACATCCGCACCAACACGAGAGCAGGACATGAGTCGCACCGTTGTCATCACCGGCCTGGGCGCCACCACACCCCTCGGCGGCGACGTCGCCAGCACCTGGCAGGGTCTGCTGGCTGGGCGCTCCGGCGTTCACACGATCACTGAAGAGTGGGCTGCCGACCTGCCGACCAAGTTCGCGGCGCGCGTGGTGGTCGAACCCGACACCGTGATCCCGCGCGTCGAAGCCCGCCGGATGGACCGCTCCAGCCAGCTGGCGGTCGCCGCGGCTCTCGAGGCCTGGGCTGACGCCGGCTACAAGCTCGGCGAGGAGAACGACCTCGACCGTGAGCGGCTCGCTGTGTCGATCGGCACCGGCATCGGCGGCCTGCACACCATCCTGGAAAACTGGGACACCCTGCAGCAGCGCGGTGTCCGCCGGGTCTCCCCCTATACGATCCCCATGCTCATGGCCAACGCCCCGGCGTCCCAGGTCGGGCTGCGGATTGGCGCCAAGGCTGGCGTCCACACGCCTGTGTCGGCGTGCGCATCCTCGAACGAAGCCCTCGCCCAGGGTCTGGACATCGTTCGCTATGGCCGCGCCGACGTCTGCGTCGTCGGTGGCACCGAGGGTGTCGTCCACCCGCTCCCCATCGCCGCCTTCGGGCAGATGCAGGCCCTGTCGCGCCGCAACGACGAACCCGAGCGCGCCTCCCGCCCGTGGGACGTCGATCGAGACGGCTTCGTGCTCGGTGAAGGCGCGGTCGTCCTCGTCCTGGAGACCCTGGAACACGCCCAGGCCCGCGGCGCCACGATCTATGGCACTCTCGCCGGCGCCGGCATCTCCGCAGACTCCCATGACATCGTCCAGCCCGACCCGACCGGTTCCGGACAGGCCTCGGCCATGCGCCGAGCCCTCGCCGACGCCGGCCTCGCCGCCGGTGACATCGACCATGTCAACGCGCATGCCACCTCAACCCCGCAAGGCGACATCACCGAGGCCGGCTCGATTCGGGCAGCCCTCGGTGACGCCAACCGTGCGATCGTCACCGGCACCAAGTCGATGACCGGTCACCTGCTCGGCGCTGCTGGCGCCATGGAGTCCTTGGCCACCGTGCTCGCACTGCGGCACCGCATC
>JAUNUL010000367.1 GCA_030538175.1 Propionibacteriaceae bacterium
CAGCGAGAACCGGCAGCAGGACCCACACCAGATCGGGGTTGGGCACCAACGGTGATGCCACGAGGACTGCCACGGTGGCGAGGGCCAGGGCGAGCCAGTCCCGGCCCGCGCGGGACCACCACACGGCGGCCAGGATCGCTGCCAAGCCCGCGACGACCATCAGTGCCAACGCGGGCCACCGTGCCTCGGGCCCGAACAGGCGCAGCGCGGCGCCCAGCACGGAGTGATTGGACGAGCCGAGCGTCGAATCCCGGACAGACAGTCGGGCCGGCAGCACCTCGGTCCAGAAAACGATGGTCATCCGGGGCAGCAGCAGGGCGGCGCCCACCGTGGCAGCGGCGAATGCCCCCAGCCCGACCAGCCCAGAACGCCGACGGCGAACCGCCAGGACCGCAAGAAACGGCCAGACGAAGGGCCAGATTGAGGTCGCGAGACCGGTCAACAACCCGCGCGGAAGCCAGCGCGGACGGCGTTCCCAGTCGATCAGGTCGACGACGACGGCAAGCATGATCAGCCAGGTCAACCGGCCCTGGGTCATGGCGACGCGACCAGGCGGCACCGTCACGATGATCGCGGCGATCAGAGACAGCGCGAAACCGCGCCACCCAGCGAAGCGCAGGATGCCCAGAGCGGCGAGCGCGCACAGGATGCCCCACCCGAGATGCAGCGTCGGATCCGTGAAAGGCACGGTCATGACCGTGCCCAGGGCACCGACAGGTGACAGCAGGAACTGACCGGGAATGGCCGACGAATAGAAGGGCTCGCCACTGAGCACTGCCCGCCCGACGGCCTGATAGCCGTGCAGATCGGTGCCGTGCCGGGGATCCATCACCACACCCCAACTCGCCCATGCTGCGGCAAGCGCGGGCAGCGCGACAATCGCCACGGCCCGAAGCACGGACACCGCGGAACGGCGCTGCTTTGTGTCGATGGCGAGGGAATCCGGCATGGTCGTCATCGTTGCAGACACCTCGGACATTGACCGTCCGTGATCGGTGCGCGTGGCGTTCGGTGGTGACTTCCAGGGGGACCCAAAGGTCGGGGCACCCGCGACCACGATCGTCCAGCCAGATGAGCTATGGGCGACGGCCATGCCCTCAGTGGGGAGATGACGTGGGTTCTGTCATTTGTGACACTCGGCGCGTGCTGAACGGATGTTCGGCGTGGCAGCGGGACATTTGTGAAACAGGGCCCGCCGTCACTGGTTGCCCGGCGCGCCTGATGGCCATTTGTGACATGAGGCGCAAACGCCAGTACGCCCCGGCCCAGCATCCGCACATGGTCCTTCCGCGCGCCGCTGCCGGGTTTGTCAGTCGGGGTCTATAGGTTGCTGCTTGCCCGGCACACTCAGCGACTGTCGCCGGTGAGCAGGAGACATGTCATGACTGCATCGACCCGACGTTGGGTCAGGGCCGGTGGGATCCTCGTGGTCCTGCTCGCTCTGTTGTTCCCCACTCACGCGACAGCCGCGCCCCCGGTGACCGGTGCGATCGGTGATACCTGGCAGCGGGTGCGGCCGATGATCGGTGACCCGCTCGAGCCACAGTTCTGCGGACTCCAGCAAGGGGGCTGCGCCCAGCGATTCCAACGTGGCTCCATCTATTGGACCCAACGCACCGGTGCGCAGGAGATCCGGGGTGCTATCCGGGACGTCTGGGGCGCCAACGGTTGGGAGCGCGGGATCTCGGGTTATCCGACCTCCGGTGAGTTCTGTGGCCTGCGTGAGGGCGGCTGCGGTCAGCGCTTTCAGAACGGCAACATCTATTTCCATCCGCGCCTTGGCACCCACCGGGTGTTCGGTGCAATCTTCGACGGTTGGGCGCGGGTTGGTTGGGAGACCTCGACGATCGGCTATCCGGTCGCTGGTGAGTCATGTGGACTGGCGGGGCGTGGGTGCTCCCAGCGTTTCGCCAACGGGTTCATGTATTGGTCGCCCGCCTCTGGCTCATTCGCCGTGACCGGACGAATCCTCGATCACTGGGCGGCCAACGGTCGACAGGCCGGCCGTTATGGCTATCCGACTTCCAACGAGTCCTGTCGCACTGAGGGCGGGGTTCGCATCTGCGACCAGAACTATCAGCGCGGTCGCATCACCTGGCGCAGTGACCGCGGCATCGTGACGCAGAGCGCTGCCACGACGACTCCGGTGACCCGCGATCCGGCTCCGGCGCGTTCCCAGCCCGGTGGCCGTGTCGACTGTTCGGTGCAGCGCTGTGTTGCGTTGACCTATGACGACGGTCCGGGTGTGCATACCAATCGCCTGCTCGACACTCTGGGCCGCAATGACGCCAAGGCCACCTTCTTCCTGGTCGGAGACCGGGTCCCGGCCAACGCCGCTACGGTGCGACGGATGCGGGACATGGGCATGGAGATCGGCAACCACTCCCGCAGCCACCCCACGCTGACCGGGCTGGGTTCTGCTGGAATCCGCAGCCAGCTCGCCGACACCCAGGGGCGGATCCGTGCGGCAGCCGGGGTTACACCCACGGTGTTCCGGCCGCCCTATGGGGCACGCAATGCCACGGTCGACTCCGCGGCACGCGAGCAGGGCCTGAGCGTGATCATGTGGAGCGTTGACACCATGGACTGGCGGGATCGCAATTCCTCGACCGTCACCAGCCGGGTGCTCAACCAGGCCCAGCCGGGGTCGATCATCCTGATGCATGACATCCACTCCACGACCGTGGATGCCGCTCCGGCGATCGTGTCCGGGCTCAAGGCCAAGGGCTTCGTTTTGGTGACTGTCAGCGAATTGCTGAACGGGACCGATCCTGGTCGGGTGTATTCGGCGCGCTGAACCAACAGCCCGGGTCTCGCGCACGGACGCAGCGGGTGCTGCGGGGGGCTCTCATATGGCGGTGGCCAGAGCCTTGGGTGGAGTGGGCAGTCACGCCCTCGGTGGGGCGTTGGTGGTCAGAGCCTTGCATCCACACCATGGTCAGGTGTTGGTG
>JAUNUL010000368.1 GCA_030538175.1 Propionibacteriaceae bacterium
GCCCGATGACCACCAACACACCGAGGACCGCGACCGCCGAGCGACGCACGTCCGAATCCGGGGTCACGGTCCGGGTCAACCTCGACGGGTCTGGGGAGTCGTCGATCAGCACCGGCGTCGGGTTCTTCGACCACATGCTGACCTCCCTCAGCCGGCACTCGCTGATCGACCTGGACATCGAGGCCACCGGCGACGTCTGGATCGATGCCCACCACGTCGTCGAGGACACCGCGATCGTCCTCGGGCAGGCGCTGCGGGAGGCGTTCGGGGACAAGCGTGGCATCCGCCGCTTCGGTGATGCGCTGGTGCCGCTCGACGAGGCCCTTGCGCAGTGTGTTGTCGACATCGCCGGCCGGCCCTATTGCGTCCACACCGGCGAGCCCGAGGCCCAGGCCTATGCGCTCATCGGAGGTGGGCCCTGGCCGGATGGCACCCCCGGCACGCCGTATGTCGGCTCGATGACCCGGCACATCGTGGAGACCCTTGCGTTCAACGCCGGCATCTGCATCCACCTCACCCTCGTCACCGGCCGGGACCCGCACCACATCGTGGAGGCCCAGATCAAGGCCCTCGCCCGCGCGCTGCGCACCGCGATCGAGCCTGACTCCCGCATTGCCGGCGTACCCAGCACGAAGGGCGCCCTGTGAGAGTGAGCCCGCGCGTCGTCGTGCTCGACTATGGCTCAGGGAACCTGCGGTCGGCCTGTCGCGCGCTGGAAACCACCGGCGCCGAGGTCACCCTCACCGCAGACATCGCGGTCGCTGAGGCAGCGGACGGGCTCGTCGTCCCCGGTGTCGGCGCCTATGCCTCCTGCATGGCCGGCCTGCGGGGGATCGGCGGTGATGAGGTCGTCCGCGCCCGGGCCGCTGCCGGTCGACCCGTGCTGGGGATCTGCGTCGGCTTCCAGGTGCTGTTCGACGAGGGCCATGAGCACGGCGTACGCACCGCTGGGTGCGGGGTCCTGCCCGGCATGGTGGAGCGGCTGACCGCCCGGCGGCTGCCGCACATGGGCTGGAACACCGTCGCCCCGCCCGCGGACTCGGTGCTGTTCGATCGCGTGGCGCAGCAGTGGTTCTATTTCGTGCACTCGTATGGGGTCCACGCGCCAGCCGGCACGGATGGGCGCGTTGCGGCGACGTGGACCGAGCACGAGGATGATCGGTTCGTGGCTGCCGTCGAACAGGGATGTGTCAGCGGCACCCAGTTCCATCCCGAGAAGTCGGGACGGGCCGGGCTGGCGTTGCTCGGCAACTGGGTGGGGTCGCTGCAGCGCTGACGTGCTGCCGGTTCCCGGGAGCAGCGGAGATCAGCCGCCGCCGGGGACGCCGCGGATCGGTCCCATCAGGCGTTCTTCCAGCTTCCGCTCGATCGCGTACGCCGACCGCGCCGCCCGGCGCAGCGTCGGCGCCATGCGGGTCTTCAGCGTCTGCTTGCCACCGGGCAGCCCCAGCTCACCGAGTCGGATCGCCGGGAAGAAGCGGGCCTCTGTCGTGCCGTGCTCCCAGAGCCAGTCGTGTGCGGCAGACCGCCGGTGGGAGAGCACCTCGGGCTGCATCACGAACCCGACGGCCTCGATCAACCGCGCGGTCTCGGCGATGTCCAGCCGGGGCGGGGCGTCGGGGGCGGCAACCAGGGAATCGATCACCACCAGTGGGATGCGGTTGCTGTTCGGGAACGGCTTGAGCGCCTTGAGCAGGTTCTCCGTCCCGACGCGGACGACCGACAACCCATAGACAGACTGGGCGGTCATCAGCGCTGTTGAGAAACACCCCACGACCAGCCCGACCCGGGACTGCTCAAACAGGGTCTCGGCCAGCACGGGCGCAGTGAACACCTCGACCTGGACGCCGAGCTCCGCGGCGCGGGCCAACATCGGCCCGGCGAGCTCGGTCGGTGCGGTCGGGTGGGGCTTGAACACGATGCTGCGGAAGCCCTTCGCGGCGGCTGCTTCCAACATCTGGGTGTGCAGGGCCTCCTCCTCGCTGTTGGAGATGAGCCCCAGTGGCGAGAGGTATTGACCGAGCAACAACGCGAACTCTTGATCTGTCTCGGGGAGAGCGGCGTCAGCACCGAGCTGGTGCAGCACCCGCTGGAACGCCTCGGTGGAGATGACGCGGCGCTCCACCCCGAATTCCTCCAGCAGCAGCGGCGCGAGGCCCGGCACCAGATCCAGGTGCAGCAACCGCTCGATCCTCGAACCGACCTCGGACAGGATCTTGTTGCGGGTCGGGCCATAGCTCATCAGCCCATCGGCATAGACATCGATCGACGCTTGCGGGAACGACCAGGCCAGCGATTGGGCGGGGGAGACCTGGATGGACTCGACGACCAGGTGCACCGGCTCCTCGCCCAAGTCCCAGAGCAGCCGGAAATAGCGCTCCCACACCGGCATCTCCGCCTCCGACGGCGTCCACACCGACGGGTGCAGCGGGGCGATCGCTTCGTTGAACGACACCACCTGGTCGAAGGGCTCCGCCAACCGCGCGAACGCCGGGCTCTCGGTGAGGTCCGCCACTGCTTCGGGGACCTGGGCGTTGTTGCTGACGATCAGCACGCGCTTGCCGTCGCCGGGGAACAGCCCATCGGCCAGGGCGGCGTGCAGCGTGGCCAGGCCGAAGAGAGTGGAAACCTCGAACAGCTGGGTGCGGGTCATCGGGCGCTCCGTTCGGTGCGGTCGGCGGCATCGGCCATGAGTCGGGTCAGGCGGGCCCGGCGGTCCGGGGTCATCGCGGCCAGGGTGTCGTTCAGATACGGCTGGGGGGCCCCGGCGAGCGAGCGACCCAGCAGCAGACGGAACGTTCGGCGTACTTCCGGAGCGAACCGCTCCATCCGCCCCACGTGGTGCAGGGTCAACTCACACCAGCGGCGGACGGCCTTGGGCAGGAACCGCTCGGCCTCGCGGTCCGCCTGGACAATGTCGATTACGCGTTGCATCGCGGCC
>JAUNUL010000369.1 GCA_030538175.1 Propionibacteriaceae bacterium
AGGTCGACGACGCGGCGGGCATGGATCGCCTCCACGGCCCGATCCCGGTCGCCGATGTCGCTGAAGTGCCGCGGAGTCGCGGGGTCCCGCACCGCGTGCACCACCCCGCGCCACAGACGCTCGCCGGTCCTGCTGGTCCCCGGACGCCGCGGGCCGGGTTGCCGGGTCATTGCTTTGTGGTGGGGCCGTTGACGTGTTGCTCGACGAGGTCGCCGACGCTGCGCTCGAGCTCGCGCTGGATGAGGACCTCCTCCATGCGCGCCCGACGGCGATGCTCGCGGTGCAGGGCGCGGAGGGTGGCGACACAGGTCATCACCATGATCACCGAGAAGGGTGCAGCGACGAGGATCGACATCGTCTGCAGGGCTGAGAGCCCGCCGGTCAGGTTGCCGGCCTGGGCGCCCGCCCAGAGCAGGACCGCGGCGATGGCACCCTCCATCAGCGCCCAGAACAGCCGCGCGCCCAGCGGCGGGTTGGGGTCGCCGCCGGTCGAGAGCATGCCGACGACGAAGGATGCGGAGTCGGAGGAGGTGACGAAGAACACCACGATGAGGATCAGGAACAGGCCGGCCATGACCGAACCGCCGGGGATGGCCTCGAGCATCTGGAACAGGGCGGTCGTCGTCGTGACGGTTCCATCCGCGGACACGAGGCCGCCGTCGCCGTAGACCTCCTGCCACAGGGCCGTGCCGCCCATGATCGAGAACCACAGGAAGGTCAACAGCGTGGGGACGAGCATGACCCCGAGCACGAACTCACGCACGGTGCGGCCCCGCGAGATGCGGGCGATGAACACGCCGACGAACGGCGACCAGCTCATCCACCAGCCCCAGTAGTAGGTGGTCCAGCCACCCAGCCACGTCTCTCCGTTGGTGCCCTGGTAGGGCATCGTGCGGAACGAGAGCCGGACGAAGTTCGCGACGTAGTCGCCGATCGATTGGACGAACTCGCGCAGCACGAACAGGGGCTCACCGAGCATCAGCACCAGGACCATGAGCACCCCCGCGAGCACGAGGTTGCCGTTGGAGAGCCACTTGATGCCCTTGTCGACGCCGGTGGCGACCGAGACCGTGGCGAGCAGGGTGATCACCACGACGATGACCACGAGCAGGAAGATGGACTCCTCGGCGATGCCCAGGTAGGCCAGCCCGGCGGAGAACTGGGTGGCGCCGAAGCCCAGCGAGGTCGCGACGCCGAAGAGGGTGCCGACGACGGCGACGATGTCGATCACGTCGCCGATCCAGCCCTCGACGCGCTTGCCGAGCAGCGGCTCGAGCATCCAGCGCATCGAGAGGGGGCGCCCCTTGCGGTGGGAGGCGAAGGCCACGGCCAGGCCGATGACGATGTAGATGGCCCACGCGTGCAGGCCCCAGTGCAAGAACGTCGTCGTCATCGCCGACTGGGCGATGGTCGCGTTGCTGGCCACCGACGAGGTGCCGGGCGGTGGGGAGGCGTAGTGGTTCAGCGGCTCGGCCACACCCCAGAACACCAGGCCGATGCCCATGCCGGCCGCGAAGAGCATCGCGAACCAGGAGAACACCGAGTACTGCGGCTCGTCGCCGTCCTTGCCGAGCGTGATGTCGCCGTACGGGGAGAACGCTGCATAGAGCGCGAACGCGACGAAGCCGACGACGATGAGCACGTAGTACCAGCCCAAGCCGTTGACGACGCCCGTGTTGGCGTCCCCGAGGGCCTGGGCGAGTTGCCCGGGGACGACCACCGCCAAGAGCACAAAGGCTCCGACGATGATGGCAGCGGGCCAGAAGACCCGTCGGTTGAGGCGTCCGGTGGTCGCGGGCGGTCTGGTCTTCGTCTGGCTCGTCACGGCTGTTTCCTTCGCTGTCGGAGGCATGTACGGACGTTTCGCGCGTCCACCCCACCACGTCGACCCGTGGGCTGCAACCTCGATGCGGTCGGTCAGGGGGCCAGCGGCCGATCATCAGTTGGGGCGGGTGAACCCCACAGACCGCAGGATTCGACCGACAGAATTGGGGTCCAGACCCGAATTCTGTTGGTCGAATATCGCGGTCACCCTGCGCCCGCGAATCGGCTCTAGGCTTCTCCCATGGATCGACGAGAGCCCCGGACGGCGCTGGTGGTGGGCGCAGCGGGTGGGACGGGTCTCGCCATCGTGGACGCCCTCGCCTCGGCAGGGTGGCAGGTGGTCGCCTCCGACTTGGACGTGGGAGGGCAGCCCTCCAGACCGGGGGTCGAGTGGGTGCCGGCCGATGTCACGGACGAAGCTTCGCTCGAGGCGCTGGCAGATCGGGCCGGTGTGCGCCTGCATGCCGTCATCTACAGCGCCGGGTTGCTCGGGGTGGGCGCGATGGCGCAGATGCCGATCGGCCGCCTCGAACACGTCATGCAGGTCAACGCACTCGGGTTCGTTCGTCTCGTGCAGGCCTGCCTGCCAGCCCTGGTGGAGGCCCAGGGGCGTGTGGTCGTGCTCTCGTCCGAAGTCGCCGGGCAGAAGGGCGCACCGTTCAACGGGCCCTACTCGATGAGCAAGAAGATGCTCGACACGGCCGCCGACTCGTTGCGCCAGGAACTCGGACTCCTCGGCGTCGACGTCGTGAAGGTGCGTCCCGGGCCGATCCGCACGCCCATGGTCGCTGGCATCGCGGATGCCTTCGAGAAGGCCGCGGATGAGGCGCCGTTGTTCGCCGCGACCATCCGTCAGATGGGTCAGGTTGCGGCGACGGCGACGCGTGGCATGGAGCCGGATGTCGTGGCGGCCGTCGTGCTCAAGGCGCTGACGGTGCCGCGGCCGCGCGCCTCGTACGCGGTCGGCCAGGACCGTGGCCGCGCTGTTCTCGACAAACTACCGTCAGCGTGGTCGGACGCGATCATTCGTCGTGTCCTGACTGGTTGAGGGGCGATCCCGCTCCTGCGTGGCGATGCGTCACTGCCCTCGTGCCGCCGCGCGCGCCCGTTCGAT
>JAUNUL010000370.1 GCA_030538175.1 Propionibacteriaceae bacterium
ACGAAGACCGCGACCAGCGCCCCCGCCACGAAGACCGTGACCAGCGCCCCCACCCGAACGGCGGCCCCCGTGGTGACGCCCACGGCGACCGCCACCGAATCTGCCACTCCTGCGGCAACCCGGACCGCGACCAAGGCGGCCACCCCGACCAAGGCGGCCACTGCGAACACGCCAGCCGCAGGGACCGAGACCAGCACGGCGACTGCCTCCAAGACCACGGCAGCCACGCCGTCTGCCACGCCGGTGGCCACCAAGTCCGCAAGTTCGGTGGGCGCCAAGTCATCGAGTTCACCGGCCACGAAGTCCGCGGCTCCGGCACCCACGAAGGCTGTGAGCCCACAGGCCACGAAGTCCGCGGCCTCCGCAACCAAGACGTCTGTGGCGCCGACAACGAAGCCGGTGGCCGCGACAACGCCGGCCGCGCCGAGGACGGCGACGACGCCAGAGGCGACTGGCAAGCCGATTGCTCGCCCGCAGAGTGCGACGCCGTCTGCTCGCGCGGTCGCGAAGACGCCGACGGCGGCCAAGGCCACCGGTCCGGCGGTCACGCTGACCGAGCGGGCGTCGACTCAGGGACCGTCCACCCAGGCACCGTCCGCCCAGGCATCGTCCTCCCTGGCAACGCCTGTGATGGAGACGAAGACGGTGGAGCCCACCGTGGCCCCGGCTTCCGAGAGTGTGTCCTCCCCGACCGCCAGCGCGGATCCGACCCTCAGCACCGATCCAACCGTCGAACCGAGCCCCGAGCCTGTGTTGGAGCCGGCAGCCGTGCGGGCGGAGCTGCCTCAGGATCCGGCGAAGGCCGGCGCGCTGTTCCCGGACGGGACCAAGGTGGCGGTGGTGGGCGTACGCCCGGTGCACAAGAGCCGTGGCCTGGCCAAGACCGGGTACTGAGTCACTTTTCCCCGGGCCCAGCGACCCACAGGTGGGCTCAGCGGGCGGGGTGGGCCAGCCCGCGAGCTCGGGCGAGGTAACCGGCCGGATCGGCCCAGGCGGGGTCGGGCACGCGCTCGAGCAGTCCGTCGACATAGACCTCCCCTGCGCGCAGATCATCGAGGTGGACATAGCCGATGTGGCAATCGCAGACAGGCCGAGAACAGGGCTTGTCGGTGAGGATGTCCTCAAGGCGGTCGGCGTACAGATTGCCGAGCACCTTGGGCAGGAAGTGACACCGGCGGGCGGTGCCGTCGCCGTCGATCGCAAGGACGGTGCGCCCGGCTGCGCAGGTGCGGCCGCGGCTGGCGAAGCGGAGCAGGCCCACCTCGAACAGCGGGTCCACGGCGGCAATCCGGGCGATGGTGTCGGCGTCGTAGTAGCCCGGCCGCACCGCGCCGCCATCCGGCGAGAAGGCATTGACCCACATCGCAGTTCCTTGCGGGAGCGCCGCGCGGAGGGCTTCGATCTCCTCGACTCGGTGGCGTATGCCGACCACCCCCACGCTGTGGCTCACGCCCAGATCGCGGAGTCGGGTGACGTTGCGGAGGAACCGTTCCTGGCCCACCTCTGTCGGGTGCCACGTCGCCCAGATGCCGACCCTGTCGCGGTTCGCCTCGGCCAACCAGTCGAGTGATCCGGCCAGGTTGGTCTGGATCGCAACTTTGCGTACGCCGGGGAGGTGGCTCAGTTCGATGATCGCCTCGCGGTAGCGCGCGTGGTGCAGCGCCTCGCCCCAGGGCGTGAAAAAGATGGAGATGGTCTCCGAGGAGACCGCCTGCGGCCGTCTCGAAGAGCCAACCGCGTACGCCCGAATCCACTCCAGGCATCGCTCCAGGGCACGCTCGTCGGCGGCCTTCTGCTCAGAGGTTTCGGGCTTCTTGGCGAACGGGCAGTAGGTGCAGCCGTAATTGCACGAGTCGAGTGGCCCGCGATAGATGAGGGTGAGTGGCTTCGAGACGCTCGTTCCTCGCTCCTCAGCCGACGCCTCAGCGGAGATCATGGGCCCTGCTCAGGTCGGCGACACGGGCGGAATAGAGCATGGGCCCGATCGCATCGGACAGGGCGAGACCGGCTCCGGTGAGGCGTACGCGTCCGTCGGTCCGCGTGGCGAGACCGTCGGCGACGAGCTGATCGAGGGGGAGTGCCTCGGGGTCGGCGCCGGTTTCGGTCCTGCAGACCTCGACATCGAGCCCGTCGATGTGCAGGAGCGACTGGAGCACGAACCTCCGCATCCGCTCGTCCCCATCGAGGCGGAACCCGTGGCGGGCGACGCGGAGGTCGGCATCGGTGAGCGTGACGTAGTCATCGATGATCGCCTTCACGCCGCTCCGCCCGACGGCGTACTCGCGCGAATAGTGCAGCTCCCGCGTGTACGACCTCGCGCCGCAGCCGAGCCCGACCATCCCATCTGACTGGCAGGCGTACTCATCGTCGACCTCCGCGACCCCGCGCCGCCGGAACCGTCGCATCGACGTCTGTTCATAGCCCTCGGCGAGCAGCAGGTCGCGGCCGAGGCGATAGAGCTCGGGGCGCAGGTCGGTGGGGGCGGCGCCGACGTGGTCGAGGCCGGTGAGGGGGCGGACATAGAGGGGGTACGCGAACACTTCGTCGGGTTGCCAGCGCAGGGCGTCGCGCAGGGTGGCGAGCCACGTGTCGGGGGTTTGGCTGGGGAGGCCATACATCAGGTCGATGTTGAGGACCGGCGGGCCGAGGGTGCGGAGGGTGTCGAGGGCCATGCGGACCTCGTCATCACGCTGGCGCCGGCCGATGCGGTGCACCTCGGCGGGATCCATCGACTGGATGCCGATGGAGATGCGGCGTACGCCCGCCTCGGCGAGCAGGGCGATCCGGTCCGGGGTGGCCGTCGCAGGGGAGGTCTCGATCGATGTCGGAACATCCGCGACCGCGCGGCCGAACACGCGGGGGAACACGTCGAGGAGCCGGGTGAGCTGGGTTGGCGGCAGATAGGTCGGGGTGCCGCCGCCGATCGCA
>JAUNUL010000371.1 GCA_030538175.1 Propionibacteriaceae bacterium
GGCACGAACTCCTGCAGCGCCACCAGGTCCGCCTCGGCGGCGAGGCCACCGTAGGGGCGGGGATCGCGGTCCAGGGCGGCACGCTCGGCGGCACGGGCGGCAAGCTTGGCCTGCCGGCGGCTCATGCCCTCGGGCAGAACCTCATTGTTCTTCTTGTTCTTCTTGGCCATGGCGTCCAAGATACCGGCTCACCCGGAGCCGAGGACGCTCAGTGCCAGTTCGGGTTCGTCGGTGGCGATGATGTCGACGCCGGCGTCGCGGGCCCACAGCATGTCGGCGGGTTTGTTCACGGTCCACATGTACGTCGGGACGTCGTAACGCCCGATGAGGCCGGGGTTGCGGCGGGCGCGAGCGAGGGAGAGCCCCAGGCCGGTGGGGCTGCCGGGGTGGGTGTCCACGGGGTTGAGCCAGCGTTCGATCTTGCGCCGCAGGTGGATGCGGTCGATCTGGGGGGCCAGATGGTGCATGCGGACGATCGCGGAGGCTGCGAAGGACATGACGTGGATCCGGGGGTCATCGGCCAGGCCCCGGTGCTGCAGGCAGCGGATGACCTGCTCCTCGAGGATCCGCCCGTAGCGCATCGGATGCTTGGTCTCGATGTAGATGTGCTTGTCATCGTGTTCGGTGACCATGTCGAGCAGGTCGCCGAGGGTGAGCACCTCCTGCGGGTCATCGGCGGTGCCGAAGTTGTAGTCCCGCAGGCGGGGCAGGGTGTGGGTGGACACGCGGCCCCGGCCGTCGGCGACGCGGTCGATGACGGGGTCGTGGATGACCACCACCTCGCCGTCGAGGGTCAGGCGGACGTCGCATTCGACGCCGTGGATCGGCAGGTCCAGCGCCGCCTCGAAGGCGCGGCGGGTCAGCTCGGGGTAGCGGGCGGAGTACCCGCGGTGGGCGACGATCCTCATTCCGAGACCGCTTCCTGGGGAACCCAGCTGCCGATGCGGCGCAGCAGCTGACGGTTCTTCCGCTGGGAACGCCCCAGCTTCTTGGACAGAGTCTCCAGGATACGGATCGCGTCGGTGATGTGCGGGCCCTTGTTGAGCATGACCGCCTCACTGCGCAGGGCGTAGCCGGCGTCGGTGATCTCCGCCCGCGACGGCAGGCCCGACTTGGCCAGATTCTCCAGGACCTGGGTGGCGGTGATGGTGGGCACGTGCGCGGCCTCCGCCATCTGGGCGATCAGACGCGGGACCTCGGCCATCCGCTCGAATCCGAGCTCGACGGCGAGGTCACCGCGGGCGATCATGATGCCCAGGTTGGCGTGGCGCATGCCCTCGAGCAGGACCTGGGCGAGGTTCTCGTAGGCGGGGATCGTCTCGATCTTGAGCACCAGCCCGAGGTTGCGTACCCGCTCCGGGTCCTCGGATTCGGTGGCGATCTGCTCGAGGGTGTCCAGGAGGAAGGCGACGTCCTCGGCGTTGCGGATGAAGGAGACGTTGGCGATCTCCGCGTGCGCCGCCACGAAGCGCAGTGCCTCGATGTCCTCGTCCGTCAGGCTCGGCAGCGGCAGGTCGGTCTCCGGGAGGTTGATGCCCTTGTAGGCGGCGAGGTTGGTGCCGTTGCCGCTGGCGTAGGTCACCTCCAGGGTGATGCGGGTGTGGCCGTCGGCGTCGACCTGCTTGTCCAGGGCCCGGGCGGCGATGGAGCCGTCGTCGAAGAGGACCCGCTGTCCGACCTCGATGGCGGCGACCGCCTCGGTGAGGGTGCAACTGATCGTCGGGGTCCACCCCGGGGCCGGTTCGGCGGGGGTCTGGTCGTCAGTGAGGATGAGGTGGTCGCCGACGTGCATCCGCAGCTTCTGCTCGGTCGCGGGCACCCCGCTCACCCGGGTTTTCTCCCAGTCGTGCTCGAGGCGGGGGGAGTTGGAGATGTAGGCGTTGCGCTGGCCCTCCGCGAGGACGGCGGCGGGCACCCCTGAGCCGTCTGAAACGTCTGAACCGTCCGGCCCCGGGATGACCCGGGTGACGGTGAACTGGCGTTTCGCATCGCGGTTGTCGTGGAGGTTGATGGTCGAGTCGACCTCGAGCCGGGACAGCCAGGCGGGGTCGACCTGCAGGGGCAGGGTGGGCCGGCCGGGCAGCTCGGGGATGGGCGGAACCTCCGCGCCGACCGGGGTGAGCCACAGTGTGGCCGGGGTGAGCACGTGCCCGGTCTCCAGGCGGGTGACGCGGGCCCGGCCGACCTCGGGGCCCGGCGCGATGGCGCCGGTACGCACCTTCGGGCCGGCGAGGTCCATGGCGACCTTGACCTCCCGGCCGGCCTCCGCGGCGGCGGTGTGGACGTGGTCGATCATCCGGGTCCACACCTCGGGCCCGTCGTGGGCGCAGTTGATGCGCGCCAGTTCCATGCCGGCCTCGACGAAGCCGCGGACCAGGTCGAGGTCGTCGCCGGCCTCGGTGGGCAGGGTGACCATGATCCGGGAGTGGGTCTCCTCGGAGGACTGGCCGAAGAGGATGTCGGCGTGGTCCTCGAGGATGTCGTCGGCCTGGGCGAAGGCGTCGCTGACCTCGGAGCCGGCGAACTTCAGGTCCTCCCCGGCGTAGGCGGACAGGACGTTGCGGGCGGCCTGGAGGCGGGGGAGGACGGACGGCTCGGTGGTGGTCAGGCGGGTCGCGCCGATGGCGGCGAGACCACCCTGGATCCGGCGGATGTCATGGCGGCGTAGTTCCAGGTAGTGGACCAGGTTGCGGGCGCCGTGCCGGTGGGTCTCAGCGACCCGGGAGATGGCCGCCGACTGGGCGTCGGCCGCCTTTTCCAGCTCCTTGATCAGCGCATCGACGTCCTCGATGAGTTCTGTCAGCCTGGCGTCCACGTGCCGTCCTTAAAGGGTCTGTGGCCCGTCCCCGGGCCGGGGTTGGTCCGTTCCTTCCTCATTGTGCCCGCGTTCCGCTGTGCGGGCATCTCGGGCGGGCATCT
>JAUNUL010000372.1 GCA_030538175.1 Propionibacteriaceae bacterium
GCTGGTGGCCGTTGGCGTCCAAGTGCTCCTCGGCGATGGAGCGCATGATGCCTTGGTTGGCGCCCAGGAACGGCAGGGTGGCGAACTGTTCGACGCTGAGTTCCCCGTCCAGATCGGGGTGCTGGGAGTCTGCGACGCACACGAAGTGGTCTTCGAACAGGACGCGTGTGTTGAACGGGTGGTTGCGGGGCAGCAGGCCGGCGGGATAGATGACGAGGTCCGCCACACCGCGGGCGAGATCATCGAGCAGCCCGGGTTGGACCGGGCGGACCACGATCTCAACTTGGGGAGCGGCGGTGGCCAAGTACTCCAAGACTGGGCGGAGCAGGACGACACCGACGTAGTCGCTGGCGACGATGGTGAACACCCGGTCGCTGGTGGCTGGATCAAAGTCGTGGCTGCTGTCGATGAGGTGCTGGATGTCGACCAAGATCCTCGTCAACGGGGCACGGAGTCCCTCAGCTGTCGGCGTCCTGCGTAACCCCCGACCTTCCCGAACCAAGAGAGGGTCGTTGAAGATCGAACGTAGCTTCGCAAGGGTTGCACTCATTGCCGGCTGACCGACGAACAGCCGCTCGGCAGCTCGCGTGACGCTCTCCTCGTCCAGGAGCGCATCCAGGGCCACGAGCAGATTGAGGTCCAGACTGGTCAGCTTCACAGCGCAACCGTAGCGACTCGTATCGTTCGTATCGATACCTCGCATCACCCATTTCCGGATTCCTCGCGGTGGTGCTGCGCGCCTAGCTTGACGACTACCGGATCAACGAACGTGCGACGAAGGAGTCGGATATGGCGGTAGCAAAGGTGCTGATCAGCGGCGCCGGCGTTGGCGGTCTCGCTGCTGCGGCGGCGCTGGGCCAACGCGGAGTGTCGGTCGATGTGGTGGAGGCAAAGCCGGACGCCACCGTGCTGGGTGTGGGCATCAACCAGCCCGGCAACTCGCTGCGGGCGTTGGACGCCCTGGGCGTATTGGAGGAAGTCCTCGCCGTCGGTTTCCCCTATCCGGGCAACGACTACCGGGACTGGAACGACAACCGCATCGTCGAGGTACCGTCCTCGCTTGGCGACGAGCGAGTCCCGGCCAACTGCGGCCTCACACGCAGTGGCCTGCACTCGATCCTGACCGGTGCCGCCCAGCGGGCGGGCGCCAACGTTCGATACGCCACCACGATCGAGAACTTCGTCGATCTGGGCGACGCTGTGCGCGTCACCTTCAACGATGGCCAGGTTCAGGACTACGACCTGCTGGTCGGCTTCGAGGGCCTGCGCTCGTCGCTGCGTCGGAAGTTGTTCGGCGACGACTACGAGCCGACTTTCACCGGGTCCTCGGTGTGGCGCCTCCAGCTGCCTCGCCCGGCCCACGTCACCCAATGCCTTCTGTGGCAGGGCGATCTGGTCAAGGGCGGGGTGATCCCTCTGTCACAAGACCAGATGTACATGCTGCTGGTCACCCGCGAACCGGACAACCCGCGCTACGCGCCCGAAGACTACCGGCACTGCTCAAGCAGCGGCTTGTCGGGTTCAAGGGGCTGCTGGGTGACATCCGCGACTCGCTCGCCCCTGACACCCAGGGGATCGTCTACTCCCCGTTCTACGAGGTCAACGTCCCCCAGCCGTGGCACCGCGGCCGAGTGATCCTGTTGGGGGACTCCGTACACACCGCCACCCCGCACCTGACCCAAGGAGCGGGCATGGCCCTGGAAGACGCCATCGTGCTGGCCGACGAGGTGACCCGCGACCGACCCTTGGAGGAATCCCTGAACGCACTGGAAGGGCTGCGCGCACCCCGGGTGAACCTCGTCTTCCACGCCTCCCACGCCATCCTCGAGTCCGAGATGCAGGTCACCGCCGAGGCCATCCCAGCCGTAGCCGCTGGCATGCGTGAACACCTGCCTGGCCAAACCGCCCACGTCGAGGGCGTCCTCAACCAGCCCTTCCGATCCCAAGACTGAAACAACCCCTTCAAGGAGAACAAGCAATGAAGAAGATGCTGGGCCACTTGGCCTACCTCGAAGTTTCCAGCCCCGACGTCGAAGCGTCGGCGAAGTTCTACACCGAGCGCTTCGGCATGCGCATCACCGATCGCCTCGACGGCAAGGTCTACCTCCGCTCCTGGGGCGACTACTACCGCTACAGTCTGGTCATCTCAGAAGGCGCCGATGGTGGCCTGGTCGAGATGGTGTGGCGAACCGATGACGCGGAGTTCCTCGACGTGCTCGCCGAGCGGGTGGAGACCATCGGTGGGATCAAGGGCGATTGGAGCGACCTGGGCCACGCAGTCGGTCGCTCGTTCGCGTTCACCGGCCCCTTCGGGCACCGCATGCGGCTGCTGTGGGACATCGAGCGGTACCAGGCAGAGCCGGAGTTCAAGTCCGTGTTCCCCGACCGTCCCGAGCGACGCAGCTCACACGGTGCCGCGCCCCGGTTCCTCGACCACGTCACCATCACGGCATCCGATGTGCGAGGCTTCGCGTCCTGGTACTCGGAGGTTCTGGGCTTCCGCACGATGGCCTTCACCGACCTCGATGACGCACCGGTCACGGTGTTCGGAGTGCTCACCACCAACGAGAAGTCCCACGACCTCGGCATCGTCATCGACACCTCCAACGTCGGCGGTCGGGTGCACCACATCGCCTTCTGGGTCGACCACCCCGAGGACCTCGTCCGCACGGCCGACCTCATGACCGAGAACGGCGTGCCGATCGAATACGGGCCCTCCATCCACGGCATCGGGGAGCAACACTTCCTGTACTTCCGTGAGCCCAGCAGCCTGCGCGTGGAGCTCAACTCGGGCGGCTACCGCAACTACGTGCCCGACTGGACCCCCAACGACTGGACGCCTTCCCAGGGAGCCAACAGCTTCTTCCGGAACTGGAACATGCCCGATTCCATGATGGAGGCCTTCCCGGCCGCCGA
>JAUNUL010000004.1:0-12215 GCA_030538175.1 Propionibacteriaceae bacterium
CCGGGGCGCTGCGGCGTACCCCCTCTTTGAGAGGACCTCATGGTCTCCATCACCGTCTGGGTCGCCACGATCGTCCTGATCGTCGCTCTCCTGGCGTTCGACTTCTTCTTCCATGTCCGGCATGCCCACACGCCGACACTGAAAGAGGCTGCCATCTGGTCCTCGATCTATGTCGGCCTCGCCATCGTCTTCGGCGTCGGGGTCTATCTGTTCGGCGGAGCGGCGATGGGCGGCGAATATTTCGCCGGCTATATCACCGAAAAAGCGCTATCGGTGGACAACCTGTTTGTCTTCCTGATCATCATCACCTCGTTCAAGGTCCCGGCCGCTGACCAGCAGAAGGTGCTGCTGTTCGGCATTGTCTTCGCGCTGATCGCGCGCAGCGGCATGATCTTGGTGGGTGCGGCGCTGATCAACCAGTTCTCGTGGATGTTCTATATCTTCGGGCTGTTCCTCATCGTCACCGCGGGCAAGCTGTTGAAGCCGGCGTCCGATGACGATGATGACAGTGACGAGGCCAACAACTTCATCATCCGGGCCGCCAAGAAGGTGCTCCACACCACCGACTTCTATGACGGTGACAAGCTGTTCACCCGCGTGAACGGCAAGCGGGCCATGACGCCGATGCTGCTGGTGATGGTCGCGATTGGTGGCACCGACATCCTCTTCGCCCTGGATTCGATCCCGGCGATCTTCGGCCTCACGCAGAACACCTACATCGTGTTCACGGCCACCGCATTCTCGCTGATGGGTCTGCGTCAGTTGTATTTCCTGCTGGACGGCCTCCTCGATCGGCTGGTTTATCTCTCGTTCGGATTGGCCGCGATTCTGGGGCTTATCGGCGTCAAGCTGATCCTGCACGCCCTGCACGAGAACAACGTGGCGTTCATCAACGACGGGCAGCCGGTCCCGGTGTGGGAGATGTCGATCCAGTTCTCGCTGAGCTTCATTCTCGGCATCCTCGCCGTCACGATCATCGGCTCGCTGGTCAGCCCGAAGGGCAAGGCGCTCACGGCCACGAAGAACGCTCGCCGGTTTGTCGACCGTTATCTCGATCTTGATTATGAGACCGACCCGCGGTTCCGAGAGATCACGTACGCCCGTCTGGTCCGGTCGGTGGCCACGTTGCGGTTGCTGCCGGACAAGTATCGCGCCGAGATCAGCAACGAGACCGAGCTGCTGGAAAAGTTCGAACGGGCCAAGGGAATCCACGACGAAGCGACCGCCCACACCAACAACCGTCGTTATCCGGCATGAGCCTCACAGCACGCGAACCCGCCTGAGCCAGTAAGGTCTGTGACAGCAATGGAGCGATGGAGGTCAGGCACATGCGGGCGAGGCTGGTCCACTCCGATGAGCTGACCCGTTATGACTTCGGGGAGGCTCATCCGATGGGCCCTGGCCGGGTCCGGATGGCCATCGAGCTCGCCCGCCAGCTCGGCGTGCTGGAGTTGCTCGATGTCGTGCCGGCGCCGCCGCTGGATGAAGACCTGGTGCGATTGGTGCACACCGAGGCCTATATCCAGGCGGTGAAGTCCGAGGAACCCCAACTCCATTTCGGGATCGGCACCCAGGACAACCCAGTGGTGCCCGGCATGCACGAGCTTGCTGGGCGGATCTGTGCGGCGACGACAGAGGCCGCGCGGGCTGTGTGGGCGGGGGAGACGAACCGGGCGGCCAACATGGCCGGCGGCCTCCACCATGCGATGCCGGAGTTGACCAGCGGTTTCTGCGTTTACAACGACTGCGCGGTGGCGATCAAGTGGCTGCAGCAGCAGGGCGCGGAGCGCATCGTCTATCTCGACATCGACGCCCATCACGGGGATGGCGTCCAGGCCATCTTCTATGACGATCCGAGCGTGTTGACGATCAGCCTCCATGAGTCCCCGGTGCACCTGTTTCCCGGCACGGGCTTCGCCAGCGAGGTGGGTGGACGTCACGCTCCGGGCAGTGCGGTGAATGTGGCCCTGCCGCCCGGGCTGGACGATGCGGGCTGGCTGCGGGCGTTCGACGCGATCGTGCCGCCGGTTCTGGAGGAGTTCCGGCCCCAGATCCTGATCAGCCAGCACGGTTGTGATGCCCACGCCGATGATCCGCTCACCGATCTCGACATGTCCATCGATGGGCAACGGCATTCCTATCAGATGGTCGCGGAGTTGGCCGAGAAATATTGCGAGGACCGCTGGGTCGCCACCGGCGGTGGCGGCTATGCGCTGGAGACCGTCGTGCCGCGGGCCTGGGCGCATCTGCTGGCCGTGTTGGCCGGTCAGCCGATCCCGCTGGACACCCCGACTCCCGCCGCTTGGCGCGAGCTGATGGGGCCGAACGCCCCGGCCGCGATGGGCGATGGCGTTGATGTCGAGTTCGAGCCGGTCACTTGGGGATACAACCCGTCCTCGCGGCTGGATCAGGCCATCATCGCCACCCGCCGCAGTGCCTTCCCCGAGTTTGGTCTCGACCCGGAGTTCTGACGCCCCTTTCGTGCGATCCTTCTGGGCCGTGTTGGCGGGTCGCGGCCCGGCGCACTAGACTGCAGTGCTTGGCTGGCTGTCTGCCAGCGTTCACGTTATTTCCCGAGAGGCACCACCTGTGGGTTCGGTCATCAAGAAGCGTCGCAAGCGCATGGCGAAGAAGAAGCACCGCAAGCTCCTGAAGCGGACGCGCATCCAGCGTCGCAAGGCTGGCAAGTAAAGGGTTGAGGCTTCCCCATGTCACGCGTCGTCCTGGTCACCGGGGTGTCGCGTGACTTGGGTGCCCGATTCGCGCGCTCGATCGCCGCGCGTGGGCGCCATGAAGTGGTGGGTGTTGATCTGACCCCGCCGCGCCGGGACCTGGGATCGGTGAAGTTCGTTCGCGCAGATCTGCGCGGACCCACCATCCCAAGCTTTCTGGAGCGCCACGAGGTCCACACGGTGGTCCATTGCGGATTGCAGATCGAAGAGGTCATCACCAGCCCTGCGGCCGCGAAAGAGGCGAACATCCTGGGCACGATGCAGCTGATCGCTGCGTGTCAACAGTCCCCGGGTGTTCGCCACGTCGTGCTGCGCAGTTCCGGTCAGGTCTATGGCTCCTCGCCGCTCGATCCGGCGCGGTATGCGGAGGACACCGTGCCACGCCGTCCACCGCACTCCGGCCCTGCGAAGCATGCGCTGGAGATGGAGGCGTATGTCCACGGCCTGTCCCAGCGACGCCCGGATGTCGCGGTGACGATTCTCCGGTTGGGCAACCTGCTGGGAGCACATGTCGACACAGCGTTGTCGCGGTGGTTGTCCATGCCGGTCGTGCCGCGACCGCTTGGCTTCAATGCGCGGCTGCAGTTCCTGCATCCTGCCGATGCGGTGCGGGCGCTGGAGGTTGTGGTGGACGCCGAGCTGCCCGGGACGTTCAACGTTGCCGCGGACGATGCGGTCACGCTCACCCAGACGTTGCGCATGTTGGGCCGTCCGGCAGTGGGGGTGGCGGGCAACAATCCGGCCCTGTTGGCTCTGGGGCGTCGCGCCAAGTTCATCCGCTTCACCTCCGACCAAGTGCGTGCGGTGACGTGGGGGCGGTTGCTGGATACGCGGCTGTTCCACCAGGCCACCGGGTTCGTTCCGCACTATTCGTCCCGCCGTGCAGTGGAGGAATTTGCGGCCTTCGCATCGCCCGGCATGCTGGAGGGTGAGCGCATCGATCGCGCGATCGCGCAGGTGCGGCGGGTGCTAAGCCCTTCCGTGCACGTGCCGAATGTCCGTTGGCCCAGAGGGGTGCGTGGAGTGCATGGGTGAAGAACGGGAGCCGGGCTGGCTCGGTCCCGACGCACACGGTGCGCTTGAGGAATTCCTGCGTGCCGCAGGCAACCTCGTGGATCGGCTCAAGGAGCTGCCCACCGACCAGGTGAGCGATCTGCTGGCCGACCCCGTTGCCACGATCATCAGCGTCGGGAAGCGGCTGGGGGTCGAGTGGCAGGGTTCGGTGGAGGAACTGGCGGCGTACGCCAAGTCGCGCTTGACCGGGGACTATGCGGTCGACGAGTTCGGCTTCGATCCGGACTTCACCGAGAAGATCTATCTGCCCGTGCTGCGGTTGTTGGCCGACAAATGGTTCCGGCTGGAACTGCGGGGCATCGAGAACATCCCCGAGCACGGCAGCGCGCTGCTGGTGTCCAACCATGCCGGGGCGCTGCCCCTGGATGCGCTGATTCTCCAGTCCGCGGTGTTCGATGCCTCCGGGCGCCACACGCGGATGCTGGGCGCTGACCTCGTTTTCACCACGCCCCATTCCCACGACTTCGCCCGACGCATCGGAGCCACGGTCGCCTGCGCGGAGGATGCGGCGGGTCTGTTGCGCAACGACAACCTGGTGTCGGTGTTCCCGGAGGGGTTCAAGGGACTCGGCAAGAAGTTCAGTGAGCGCTATCGCCTCCAGCGGTTCGGCCGTGGCGGGTTCGTCTCGACCGCGGTGCGTTCCCAGGCGCCGATCGTGCCGGTGTCGATCGTGGGCTCGGAGGAGATCTATCCGCTGTTGTCCGATGCGCCCGCTTTGGCGAGGGCCCTCGGGTTTCCCTATTTCCCGATCACCCCGCTGTTCCCCTGGCTGGGTGTGCTCGGAATGATCCCCTTGCCCTCGAAGTGGATCATCGAGTTCGGCGAAGCCGTCACGACCGACGAGCTCCCGCCGGGCTCGGCCGATGACCCCGCGACGGTGCTGCGGATCACCGATCAGGTGCGGATCACGATCCAGAACACGCTCTACAAGCTTCTGGACGAGCGGCCCGGGATCTTCTTCTAGGTCTTCTCAGCGGGGCCGTCAGGATCGGCGTGCCAACGCCCGCGCGGCGAGGCCGAGGGTGGCTCCGGCACGCAGCCCCCGGGCCACGGTGCGCCGGACACCACCCTGATCACGGAAGTCGAAGGTGGGCCAACCGTTGGTCTCGGCCTCGCGGCGAAGGGTGCGGTCGGGGTTGATCGCGGTCGGATGACCGACCAGCCACAGCATCGGCAGGTCATTCGACGAGTCCGAATAGGCGTGGGCGTGGGAGAGGTCATAGCCATGCTCATCGGCCAGCCGACGCACGGCGATGGCCTTGGCCGGCCCGTGCAGCAGGCCGTCGGGGAGGCGGCCGGTGTAGAACCCGTCCGCCCGCTCCGCCACCGTGCCGAGGCCACCGGTGAACCCGAGATGGTTGGCGCAGAGTTCGGCGATCTCCACCGGCGAGGCCGTGACCAGCCACACCGCGTGGCCAGCATCGAGGTGCTCACGGGCGATCGCGACCGCCTCGGGGCAGAACCGATCGGCGATGTGGGCCTCGAAAATCTCTGCACAGTGACGGGTGAACTCGACCGCGTCGCGCCCTTTGATCAACTCCAGGGCGGTGTTCTTGGCCTCGGAGGTGTCGTCGGCGTGCTCGGCACCCGTGGCTCTGAATCGGGCTTCCATGAGGACGGCCCGCAGCATGACCCGACTGTCCACGAATCCCCGCTCGAACAGCCCACGCCCCAACTGGATCAACGACGTGCCACGCAACAGCGTGTTGTCCAGATCGAAGAAGGCTGCGGTGGGGGTCATCGGCACAGACTACCCGCAACGTGGAGGAGGGCTGGCTGATCGGGCGCCGGGCCCCTGTGCCACACTCGGGCCCATGGCGCAGACAGACCTTCCCGCACCGCCCCCGCTGGCGGAACCCAATCTCGCTGCAGCCATCCGGATCCACGCCCAGCAGCGCCCGACGGCCACGGCTTTGGTGGAGATCGGCGCCGACGGCCGCCAGTCCTGGACCTGGGCCGAGTTCGAACAGGCCGTCACCGAACGGGCCAGCGCGCTGGTCCAACTGGGGTTGGTCGCCGGACATCGTGTGGTCGTGCAGGCCCGACCGACGCTGGATGCCGTGGCCACGTGGTTCGGCGCACTGCGGGCAGGTGTGGTGGCGGTGCCGGTGAACCCCGGCAAGACACCCCATGAACTCACGCGCGTTGTCGAGCACTGCGGGGCCCGCGTACTGATCGGGGAATCCGACCTGGACCTCCCCGGCGTACGCATCGTTGCGCTGACGGAGCTGGCCGGCCATGCCGGGGACGCACCGATCGCCTCGCCGCAGGACCCGGAGGCGGTGGCGGCGGTGATCTATACCTCGGGGACCTCGGGCAACCCCAAGGGCGCGATGCTGAGCCACCGGGCGCTGCTGGCGCACTGCACCGGAGCGTTCCGGCGTGGGCTCGCCCGCCGCGAGGCGACCGTGCTCTGCGGGATGCCGCTGTTCCATGTCTTCGGCCTGAACGCCGTGCTCGGGGCCGGTGTGTTCGCAGGCTCCACGATGGTGCTGGTGGAGGGCATCCCCGACGATCTGGGTGAGATCCTGAAGGCCGAACAGATCACCCATCTGCCGCTGATCCCCTCGGTGCTCTATCGGCTCACCCTTGCCCCGGACCTGGCGGACTCCTGCCGGTCGTTGCAGACCGTCACCAGCGGTGCAGCGCCCCTGCCGGCCGCTTTGGCCTCGCATTGGCTGCGGCAGACCGGGATACCGGTGCATCAGGGTTATGGCCTGACCGAGGCTGCGCCGGGGGTGACCAACACCCTCGGCACCGATTGGTTGGGCAGCAACCACGTGGGTCGCGCCCTGCCGGGGGTCGAGATCCGCATCGGCGACGGCAGTGAGCCGACCGAACCCGGTGAGGTCATGATCCGGGGCAACAACCTGTTCTCCGGTTATTGGCCCGATGGCAGCGAGGGCCCGGCCGACGATGGCTGGTTCGCCACTGGTGACGTCGGCTATCTGATGGGCGAGGACCTGTTCCTGGTCGACCGGGTCCGTGAGGTCATCATCGTGTCCGGCTTCAATGTCTATCCCGCAGAGATCGAAGAGGTCCTGGAGCAGCATCCCGATGTCGTCGCCGCCGCCGTCGTCGGTCAGGCCGACGAACACACCGGCGAGCGGGTGGTGGCCTTCGTGACCGGTGATTCGGTCGAACCGTCCGCGGTTCTCGCGTTCGCATCCGCGCGACTGGCGCGCTATAAGATGCCGGCCGAACTGCTCGTCATCAAGGCGATGCCCCGCACGGCGTCGGGGAAGATCCGCAAGAACCTCTTGCGGGACCTGTTGGATCGCACCGACGAGGAAGACTTCTAGTCGTTGGGGGGGACCGGTGACCACACATCCCGGGGTGTCGGATCAGCCGCGCGTGACGGTGCTGACACGTGAGCGGTGTCACCTGTGCACCGAAGTGTTGGTGATCGTCCGGCGGGTGTGTGCCGACCTGGGCGTGGATTTGGTCGAGATCGATATTGACCTGCCGGGTCAGGAAAGCCTGCGGGAGGAGTACACCGACCAAGTGCCCGTCACGTTCGTTGACGGCCGTCGGTTCGACTTCTGGCGGATCGATGAGGTACGCCTGCGCGAGGCCTTGGGCTGACCCACGCATGCTTGTGCATTTCTTCACAAGCGGACTAGGGTTGGCCTCCCAGAGATCAGGAGGCCGGTCGTCATGGGCGGAGAAGAGCCTCGCGAGCCGCGCGCGGAATTGCCGGCGGCCACCGTTGAACGCCTGGCCACCTATCTGGGGGTGCTGAACACCCTCGACGCGCGAGGGGTGGCCACCGTTTCCTCCGGTGAACTCGCCTCGGCATCGGGGGTGAATCCAGCCCAGTTGCGCAAGGACTTGTCCCATCTCGGCAGTTATGGCATCCGCGGTGTCGGCTATGACGTGCCCAGCCTGCGCTTCCATCTGGACCAGAACATCGGCTCGGCCGAGGACTGGCAGGTCATCATCGTCGGGGTCGGCAACCTGGGGCGAGCGCTGGTCAACCACTCGGGCTTCTCATCCCGTGGCTTCCGGGTCGTTGCACTGTTCGATGCTGACCCCGCCGCGCTCGGCCAGATCGTCGAAGGCCACCGGATCCATGCGATGACTGAACTTGCCACGGTCGTGACCGAATCACGAGCAACGATCGGTGTCATCGCCACCCCGGCGGATGCGGCCCAGGCGGTGGCCGAACAGTTGGTGGCCGCCGGGGTCGGGTGCCTGCTCAACTTCGCGGCCACGGGTCTGGAACTGCCGTCCGGCATTACCGTCCGCAGGGTCGACCTGGGTTCCGAATTGCAGATTCTGGCGTACCATCGACAGCGGTCACTCGCCGACGCCGCCCGAACAGACGTGCAGGTGTCGATGCTGGGGGACTGACGGCCGCGTCCAGCGGGCGACATCGCTATGGAGGTGGACAGGTCTGTGAGCATCCTGGTTGTGAGCGTGTCCCACAAGACCGCTTCCATGGACTTGCTGGCCAGACTCACCCTCCCCGCCGACATGACCAGCAAGATGCTGACCTCCCTGGTGGAATCCGAACACGTGGCGGAGGCAGTGGTGCTGTCCACGTGCAACCGCACCGAGATATATGCCTCGGTCACCCGGTTCCACGGTGGGCTGCAGGCACTGACCGAGACGGTCGAGCGGATCGCCGGGGTCAGCGTCGAGACCCTGCAGGACAACTGCGCGGTCTTCTATGACGAGGCAGCGGTCAGCCATTGTTTCTCGGTGGCCTCCGGTCTTGACTCCATGGTCCGTGGCGAGCACCAGATCCTCGGCCAGGTGCGCCAGTCGTTCAAACAAGCCCAGGAAGAGGGCGCTGTCGGCACCGCACTCAACGCGTTGTTCCAGCAGGCCCTGCGGGTGGCCAAGCGCGTGCAGACCGAGACCGCGGCTGGCACGGCGGGGCGTTCGCTGGTGACCGCTTCGCTCGCCGAGCTGGCCGACCGCGGCATCGAGGTGGGCGGTCTGCGCGCCCTCGTGGTGGGCGCGGGTTCCATGGCCGCGCTGGCGGCCCACACCCTGAATGATCGAGGCGCTGCGGTGACGCTGGTCAACCGGACGCTCGCCAAGGCCGACCGGCTCGCCGACGCGGTCGGTGGCACCGCGCGGCCCCTCGAGGAACTCGTCGACGCACTCGACAACGCCGATGTCGTGGTCACCTGCACCGGTGCCCGCGGGCTGCGACTCACCGCCGACGACCTGCGCCACACCCCGGTCCGGGGTGTGATCGATCTGGCCCTGCCGGCCGACGTTGCCGATGAGGTCGGGGAACTCGCAGGGGTCGAGCTGGTGAACCTTGACGTTCTGGCCCGCCTCGTCCATGGCAGCGACGGTGGTGTCGCCGACGGTCTTGGTGCTGGCGCGGCAGAGATCGCGGAGGCGGAAGCGGTCGTCGCGGCGGAGGTCCGGGATTTCCTCGGCCTGCGCCGGGCAGCGGCCGTGGCCCCGACCGTGGTGGCGCTGCGCTCGATGGCCCAGGACGTGATGACCGGGGAACTGGCCCGGTTGAACGCCCGCCTGCCCCACCTGGCGGACAAGGACCGGCTGGAGATCCAGTCCGCCATTCACCGGGTGGTCGAGAAGCTGCTCCACCAGCCGACCGTGCGGGTCAAACAGCTCGCCGCGATGCCGGACAGTCCGGACTATGCGGCGGCGCTGCGTGAGCTGTTCGCCCTCGACGCGGCCGCGATCGACGTGGTCACCCAGCAGCGATGAGCGCCGCACCCCGGCTCCGGATCGGAGCCCGACGATCCCCACTCGCCGTGGCCCAGGCCCGGTGGGTGCTCGACCTGCTGACCGATCTCGGTGCGGACTGTGAGCTCGTCGGCATTGATACCCAGGGTGACACCGATCGCCGCCACCTCACCGAGATCGGTGGGACCGGTGTCTTCGCGATGGCGGTGCGGGCCGCCCTGCTCGATGGTTCGATCGATGTGGCGGTGCACTCCATGAAGGACCTGCCGACCGCGCCGGCCCCCGGTCTCGAGATCGCGGCGGTTCCTGAACGCGAGGACCCGCGAGACGTCCTGGTGGGCGTACGCCTGGCTGACGTCACCGATGGCATGGTGATTGGCACCGGGTCCCCGCGCCGCGAAACGCAACTGGAGGCGTACGCCGCGCAACGCGGCATCCGTCTCGATATCCGGCCGATCCGTGGCAATGTTGACCGTCGCCTCGATCTGGTCCGCAGCGGGGAGCTGGACGCGACCCTGCTGGCGGCAGCCGGGCTCACCCGCCTCGGCCGGCTGGCCACCCTCGACCTGCCCCACGAACTGCTGGAGCGCGACGTCATGCTGCCCGCCGCGGCCCAGGGAGCGCTCGCGGTGGAGATCGCGGATCCCGCCCGGCCGGGCGTACGCGACATCGTTGCCCAACTGGACCACGCGCCCACCCGTGCCCGTGTGCAGGCGGAACGGCGATTCCTGCGCGTGCTCGAGGCCGGTTGTCTGGCTCCGGTGGGGGTGCTTGCAGATGTGAGGGACGGTCATGATAACGGCCCCGATTTGACTATGGCGGCAGTTGTTGGCAGAACGTTGGCTAGCACTTCCGTTGCGGAAGGTTCTGACGGCCCGCTGGTGCGGGTGTCGGGAACTGCTGCGATGGAGCAGGCGGCTGAGTTGGGTGAGCAGCTGGCCCGCTCGGTGCTGAGACGAATCGATGACGATCAAGCCAGTGGGCCCCGGCCGGGACCACGCGGACCAGAACGCGAGTGATCACGTGACCACAACCAGTTCCTCCCAGCCCGCTGAGAACCTCGCTTCGCATCCCATCGCCATGGCACGCGGCCGGGTGATCTTCGTGGGGACCGGGCCGGGGGATCCGGATCTGCTGACGCTGGGTGCGGTCGCGGCAATGGGTGAGGCGACGGCCGTCATCCTCGATCGGGACATGCTCCGGTCGGTCATCGATCACCCCGCCGTGACAATCCCGGCCGATGCTGAGGTGCTGTCCCTGCCGACGCAGCCCAGCGGCAAGATGCTGCCGCCGGCGCAGCGGGCGAAGCAGGTGCTGAAGTACGCGACGGCGGGTGCCCGGGTCGTCCGGCTCGTGGCGGGCGATCCGTTCATGGACTCCGCGGTGGCCGATGAGGCTGCGGCCTGCGTCCGGGGCGGCATCGACTTCGAGGTGGTGCCGGGGGTCTCGGCGCTGACCGCGGTGCCGGAATATGCAGGTATCTCGCTGGCCAACGCCGGCGGACTGCACTTCGTCTCCGCGACCGAACGGATCGTGAAGTCCCAGGCCGCCCAATGGGCCACCCAGGGCACCCTGGTCATTTCCACCCGTGCCGGCCTGTTGGCCGACGCCATCGAGGCGGCTCGGGCCTCGGGGCGACCCGACGACGATTCGACTCTGGTGACCTATTTCGGTGGCTCCACCGAGCAGCACACGCTCGCGGCGAGCCTCGGCGACATCACTGCCGCCGTGCAGTCCCGGGAGGTTGACGGCGAGATCGATCCCGAGGAGCCGGTGCACCTGATGATCGGTCCCGCGGTCGAGCAGCGCGACGATTTGTCGTGGTATGAAACGAAGCCCCTGTTCGGCTGGCGCGTGCTGATCCCGCGGACCAAGGACCAGGCCGGCCCCATGACGAACCGCCTGCGCACCTATGGCGCACACTCCGAGGAAGTGCCGACCATCTCGGTCGAGCCCCCGCGCAGCCCGCAGCAGATCGACAAGGCGATCCGTGGGCTGGTCGAGGGTCGCTATGAGTGGGTGGCGTTCACGTCGGTGAATGCGGTCAAGGCCGTGCGCGAAAAGCTCGAGGACTATGGCCTGGATGCCCGTGCGCTGTCCGGGCTCAAGGTCGCCGCGGTCGGCAAGGTCACCGCCGGGGCGCTGCGTGACTGGGGCATCGAACCGGAACTCGTGCCGACGGGCGAGCAGTCGGCAGCCGGGCTGGCTGCCGAGTGGCCGCCCTATGACGAGCTGCTCGACCCCATCAACCGGGTCTTCCTGCCCCGCGCCGATATCGCCACCGAGACCCTATCGGCTGGGCTGGCGAAGCTCGGGTGGATCGTCGAGGACGTCACCGCCTATCGGACCGTGCGCGCGGCCCCGCCGCCCGCCCCGACCCGGGAAGCGATCAAGACCGGCCAGTTCGATGCGGTGGTGTTCACCTCCTCATCGACGGTGCGCAACCTGGTCGGCATCGCCGGCAAGCCGCATGCCACCACCGTGATCGCCGTCATCGGTCCGGCCACGGCCCGGACCTGTGAGGAGCACGGTCTGCGCGTCGATGTCATGGCATCGAGTCCGGGTGCGCTCGAGCTGGCCGACGCCCTGGCCGCGTTCGCCGCCGAGCGCCGTGACGCGCTGATCGCGGCGGGGGACAAAGTGCTCAAGCCGTCGCAGTTGCGTCGCACGAGCAGGCGGCGCTGAATGTCGGGGTTCCCCGGCGTACGCCCGCGGCGGCTACGTGCCCTGCCCGCC